>NZ_VHIL01000038.1:0-2048 GCF_006491895.1 Enterococcus sp. OL5 | reverse complement strand
CGATATCGATCAAGCTCAAATGGAGATATTTAAATATATTGAAACTTACTATAACACAAAACGCATACACTCTGCCCTTGACTACCAATCTCCTAGAGATTTTGAAAAAAAATCCGCTTATTCTCTTAACTAAGTGTCTAGTTTTTCTTGACAACTCCACCCCAGAAGTAGATTTTGGTCTAACTTCTGGGGGTCAGTACATTTATCAGTTCCATAAATTATAGAGCCACTTTTTTCGTTGTTTTTTTCCAAAGTACTGTACGCCATTAAGTGCCATTTACCGAGAGGAATGTTTAGTAAATTCCTTTGCTTTTTAATTCAACTACTTGTCAAAATGTGTCATTCATTGCAAAACTAATATATCTTATGAAAAAATTTGGTAAAACTATTATATAAGAGCATGATTAGTTCGTCTATTGTTCATTGATAATCGCATAGACCATTTTCTAAACTCTTTTCAGTGTCTAAGTAGTAAGTAACTTTGTGAACAAGGATTTCTAAGATTTGAAGGGAAGATAAGCACAAAGTAGTGATAAAGTCATAAGATCTTTAGTCAAATAAATAGTTGTTTAAGATGATGATGTCCAAATAAGTGCCCCTTTGATAAAAAGAGTAGCACTCCGGTATATATTTTCCAAAGTAATTAATAAAATGTTTGAAGTAAAAAAAGAACAGCCTGAATATCTTCTAAATACTTTTGTATCAATATTTAACTGCTCCTTATTCTTTGTTTATACTAGGTTAGAACTTGGATGTTATTCTAAAGGTAAATTAGGAATCTGCCATGCATGGATAAGTAAAAATAAAAACATAATTGATAAAATATTATTCTGGTAAAAGCTTATAGAATAGATATAATCAAAGAGCAAATAAGATTCTTCTATAGTCAACAGAAAACTATTAAAAATGGGAGGACAATGATGATTAATGAATTTGATATAATGATAACTAAATCCGATTTAATTTCAATGGGATTTAAAAATAATCAAGCAACACAAATGCTAAGAGAAGCTAAACAATATTTAGTTAATGTTGAAGGGATATATTTATACAATAATAGGCAAATAAATGTTGTACCGGCAAGAATAATTGAAAAATTGTTTCACTTGAAAATTCGTAAATGACTGCTAAAATAAAAATGAAAGGGTTTGCTAGGAGTATTCATTATGGGGAAAATAAAGAGTATTTATCAAGATAAAAAAACTAAAAAATGGTATTTCAGAGCATACTTAGGAATGGATTCTAACGGAAAAAGAATACAAAAAACAAGGAGGGGTTTTTCGACACAAAGAGAGGCGAAGATAGCATATGATAATTATATGTCTGCCTATGGACCTAAAAATTCAAGAATAATTAAGAAAGAATTACGTAAAGACCTCGTGACTTTTGAGGAGTTTTACAAAAGTAGATTTGTTAAGTGGTATGAAAGGCAAGTAAAGCGCCAAACATTTGAGAATGCGCAATTCATATTTGAAAAGAAATTAATATCGTTCTATCATTATAGAATTATTGATATTACGACAGAAGTCGTTGAGGATTGGATATTTGAACTAAGTCAAATGACTTCAAGAAACTCTAGATTGAAAAGTGAGAAAGAAGCATTGTCTAAAAGCTATATTAATCGAATTCGTGGACATTTAAAAATTGTTATGGATCGAGCCGAAAAAGAAGGATACATTGATAAAAATCCAGTTATAAATGTTTCTATTCTATCTGTAGAAAATAAGAAGGTTAGTTTTTGGGAGTTTGATGATTTTATAAAAGTAATCAATTCTTTCAAGGATAATAGTTTTCAAAATAAACACAGAAAACTTGTTTTTGAATTGCTATTTTATACAGGGCTAAGGATTGGTGAACTATCCGCACTTTCTTGGAGTAATGTGAACTTAAAAAAAAACCAAATACACAGTTGAGAGAACTTTAGTATACACAAAAAAAGATAATTGGTATTTCTCAACTCCTAAAACAAAAAGTGCCTATCGTACAATTTCTACAGGGAAAAGGTTATCACGAAAGCTTGAAGACTGGAAAAAAGAACAGAGTTTGTT
>NZ_VHIL01000037.1:0-3238 GCF_006491895.1 Enterococcus sp. OL5 | reverse complement strand
AATCAAAACAAGTAACACACACCGAGTTGAAATGTTAAAAGAGTTTTTTAATAAGTTCAACGCTTATTTTCTTGAGCAACCTTCTATCGCTAGAAGAAGTACTCAAAACCGACCGTAAGGTCAAAGGTTAAGTGAATAAGGGCGCACGGTGGATGCCTTGGCACTAGGAGCCGATGAAGGACGGGACTAACACCGATATGCTTTGGGGAGCTGTAAGTAAGCTATGATCCAGAGATTTCCGAATGGGGGAACCCAGCATCTTTTATAGGATGTTACGTCTGCGTGAATACATAGCGCAGTCGAGGTAGACGCAGAGAACTGAAACATCTAAGTACCTGCAGGAAGAGAAAGAAAATTCGATTCCCTGAGTAGCGGCGAGCGAAACGGGAAAAGCCCAAACCAACAAGCTTGCTTGTTGGGGTTGTAGGACTCCGATATGGTAGTCTATTCAGATAGTCGAAATACTTGGAAAAGTATGTCAAAGAGGGTAAAAACCCCGTAGGCGAAATTTGGATAACACCTAGGAGGATCCTGAGTACGGCGGAACACGAGGAATTCCGTCGGAATCCGGGAGGACCATCTCCCAAGGCTAAATACTCCCTAGTGACCGATAGTGAACCAGTACCGTGAGGGAAAGGTGAAAAGCACCCCGGAAGGGGAGTGAAATAGATCCTGAAACCGTGTGCCTACAACAAGTTAGAGCCCGTTAATGGGTGATAGCGTGCCTTTTGTAGAATGAACCGGCGAGTTACGATAGCATGCGAGGTTAAGTTGAAGAGACGGAGCCGCAGCGAAAGCGAGTCTGAATAGGGCGAATGAGTATGTTGTCGTAGACCCGAAACCATGTGATCTACCCATGTCCAGGTTGAAGGTGCGGTAAAACGCACTGGAGGACCGAACCCACGTACGTTGAAAAGTGCGGGGATGAGGTGTGGGTAGCGGAGAAATTCCAAACGAACTTGGAGATAGCTGGTTCTCTCCGAAATAGCTTTAGGGCTAGCCTCGGAATTGAGAATGATGGAGGTAGAGCACTGTTTGGACTAGGGGCCCATCTCGGGTTACCGAATTCAGATAAACTCCGAATGCCATTCATTCATATCCGGGAGTCAGACTGTGAGTGATAAGATCCATAGTCGAAAGGGAAACAGCCCAGACCACCAGCTAAGGTCCCCAAATAACTATTAAGTGGAAAAGGATGTGGGGTTGCACAGACAACTAGGATGTTGGCTTAGAAGCAGCCACCATTTAAAGAGTGCGTAATAGCTCACTAGTCGAGTGACCCTGCGCCGAAAATGTACCGGGGCTAAATAGTTTACCGAAGCTGTGGAGTGCACCATTAGGTGCATTGGTAGGAGAGCGTTCTAAGGGCGTTGAAGGCAGATCGTGAGGACTGCTGGAGCGCTTAGAAGTGAGAATGCCGGTATGAGTAGCGAAAGACAGGTGAGAATCCTGTCCACCGAATGACTAAGGTTTCCTGGGGAAGGCTCGTCCGCCCAGGGTTAGTCGGGACCTAAGCCGAGGCCGACAGGCGTAGGCGATGGACAACAGGTTGATATTCCTGTACCCGTTGTTTTTGTTTGAGCAATGGAGGGACGCAGGAGGCTAAGAAGTGCAGACTGATGGATATGTCTGTTCAAGCAGTAAGTCTTGGTAGGAGTCAAATGCTTCTACCTATACGGACAAGCTGTGATGAGGAGGGAAATAATAGTACCGAAGCTTCTGATGTCACACTGCCAAGAAAAGCTTCTAGTGAGAAAACAACGGCCCGTACCGCAAACCGACACAGGTAGTCGAGGAGAGAATCCTAAGGTGAGCGAGAGAACTCTCGTTAAGGAACTCGGCAAAATGACCCCGTAACTTCGGGAGAAGGGGTGCTGCTCTAACGAGCAGCCGCAGTGAATAGGCCCAAGCGACTGTTTATCAAAAACACAGGTCTCTGCAAAATCGAAAGATGACGTATAGGGGCTGACGCCTGCCCGGTGCTGGAAGGTTAAGAGGAGTGCTTAGCGTAAGCGAAGGTACGAATTGAAGCCCCAGTAAACGGCGGCCGTAACTATAACGGTCCTAAGGTAGCGAAATTCCTTGTCGGGTAAGTTCCGACCCGCACGAAAGGCGTAACGATTTGGGCACTGTCTCAACGAGAGACTCGGTGAAATTTTAGTACCTGTGAAGATGCAGGTTACCCGCGACAGGACGGAAAGACCCCATGGAGCTTTACTGTAGTTTGATATTGAGTGTCTGTACCGCATGTACAGGATAGGTAGGAGCCGTAGAGATCGGGACGCCAGTTTCGATGGAGGCAATGGTGGGATACTACCCTTGCGTTATGGCCACTCTAACCCGCAGCCCTTATCGGGCTGGGAGACAGTGTCAGATGGGCAGTTTGACTGGGGCGGTCGCCTCCTAAAAGGTAACGGAGGCGCCCAAAGGTTCCCTCAGAATGGTTGGAAATCATTCGAAGAGTGTAAAGGCAGAAGGGAGCTTGACTGCGAGAGCTACAACTCGAGCAGGGACGAAAGTCGGGCTTAGTGATCCGGTGGTTCCGCATGGAAGGGCCATCGCTCAACGGATAAAAGCTACCCTGGGGATAACAGGCTTATCTCCCCCAAGAGTCCACATCGACGGGGAGGTTTGGCACCTCGATGTCGGCTCGTCGCATCCTGGGGCTGTAGTCGGTCCCAAGGGTTGGGCTGTTCGCCCATTAAAGCGGCACGCGAGCTGGGTTCAGAACGTCGTGAGACAGTTCGGTCCCTATCCGTCGCGGGCGTTGGAAATTTGAGAGGAGCTGTCCTTAGTACGAGAGGACCGGGATGGACTTACCGCTGGTGTACCAGTTGTCTCGCCAGAGGCATCGCTGGGTAGCTATGTAGGGAAGGGATAAACGCTGAAAGCATCTAAGTGTGAAGCCCACCTCAAGATGAGATTTCCCATTTCTTTAAGAAAGTAAGATCCCTGAGAGATGATCAGGTAGATAGGTCAGAAGTGGAAGGCCAGTGATGGTTGGAGCGGACTGATACTAATCGATCGAGGACTTAACCAAAAAGAAAAAAGCACGTAAACTCGGAAGAGTTTTGATTTCTTCGATCCAGTTTTGAGTGAGCAAAACTTACTCAATTGAATAGTGTGGTGGCGATAGCAAGAAGGATACACCTGTAACCATGCCGAACACAGAAGTTAAGCTTCTTAGCGCCGATTGTAGTGAAGGGTTTCCCTTTGTGAGAGTAGGACGTCGCCACGC
>NZ_VHIL01000036.1:0-3894 GCF_006491895.1 Enterococcus sp. OL5 | reverse complement strand
CGATATCGATCAAGCTCAAATGGAGATATTTAAATATATTGAAACTTACTATAACACAAAACGCATACACTCTGCCCTTGACTACCAATCTCCTAGAGATTTTGAAAAAAAATCCGCTTATTCTCTTAACTAAGTGTCTAGTTTTTCTTGACAACTCCATTTCTTCATTCCGAAAAAGTCTAACTTTTTGGGGTCATTACATTCTTCAGTTCTATAAATTAAAAAACCAAATAATTTTTGCCTATACGAAAAACCCGATAAGTTTTGAAACTAGCACCACTCGATTAAATAGTCTATGTTTTGACAAATCCCTAAAAATGTATAAAAATAATCATTTTCGCCAACCTATCATTTGAACTATTTATACATGAGTACTACGATAGACTTGTAATATGACTACAGCAAAAAATGAAAAATAAAGGAGCGAAATCACATGAAGAAAAAAATGATCTTATTAAGTATCGGTTTAGGGATCGCTGCAGCTGGTGCAGGATATCTAGCGAAGAAGACAGGTTTCTTTGAAGATGATGCTTGGTTATACGATGAATATGATTCAACATTGAATTAGCTGGAAGTTGAGCAAGATGTATAAATAGGAGGAAGCGCAATGCAAAAGAAAAAAGCAATCATGATCGGTGCAGGATTATCCAATATGGCAGCCGCAGTTTACCTGATTCAAGAAGGCAAATGGCAAGGCGAACAAATCACGTTTTACTCTCTCGACGATCATGGATCAAATGATGGGGCACCTACTGGGGATGTCACAGATGAATACTGGAACAAGAATCATCCTATGGAGAATCAAAAAGGGTATGTGGCGCGAGGCGGCCGCATGCTAAACTATCGAACCTACGTGGACTTGATGGATCTGTTGGATCGGATTCCTTCTGCGACGGAACCAAACATGACCGCTGCAGAAGATACCCGCGATTTTGATGCGAAACATCGGACATTTGATAAAGCCAGACTATTGGAAGGCGGTAAGGGGATCATTGATGGCGGTCATTTAGGCTTGAACAATAAAAGCCGTATGTTGCTGACACAAATGATCATGATGCCTGACAGTGAAGAAGAAAAATTAGACAATGTCACCATTGCCGAATACTTCAAAGAAGATCCAGCCTTTTTTGAATCCAATTTTTGGTACATGTGGGAAACAACGTTTGCCTTTCGGACCCGGAGTTCCGCGCAAGAATTACGGCGCTATATGCACCAAATGATTTACGAATTTACACAAATCGAGCATTTAGTGGGGGTCAATCGGACACGCTACAATCAATATGAAAGCATCATGCTGCCTTTGATCAATTACTTGAAAGAACAAGGGTGCCACATCGTCCTCGATCGGTTAGTTACAGATTGGTCGTTCAAAGACACCACGATGCAAGATGAAATCACTGTGACTGGGTTACACATGTTGAATGTGACGACCAATCAAGAAGAGTATGTTGCAGTTGATGATGATACAGCTGTTATCTTTACCAATGGGTCAATCACTGATTCAGCGACATTAGGTGATTTTGATACACCCGCTGCAGAAAATATGGATTACGGTGCAGCCTCTAGTCTTTGGAAAAAAGCGGCTGAGCAGTTTTATAATCTGGGTACCCCGGATAAATTTTTCGCGGATCGTGATGCGAGCGAGTGGGTCAGCTTTACTTTGACGACCAAAGACCATCTATTGCTGAATGAAATCACACGTATCACTACACAAGAACCAGGGAATGCCTTGAATTCATTTATTTCCACAACGCCGATTTCGCCTTTGCATCAAAAAGATGTCAATATGTCGATCGTGGTTCATCACCAACCGCACTTCACCAGTCAAAAACCGAATGAAACCGTCATTTGGGGGTACTTCTTATATCCGCGTCGGGTAGGGGAATTTGTGACTAAACCCTATATCGAAATGACTGGGAAAGAAATGGTGCAAGAATTGATTGGCCAGTTGTCTAAAGTCGATCCCGGACCTGGCAATATTCGAGACAAAGAAGCATTGATCATGGATAGTGTCATCAACAATATTCCTGTGTATATGCCGTATGCCTCTGCATTGTTCAACAATCGTGCCAAAAGCGATCGGCCAAAAGTGATTCCAGCTCATTCCACCAATCTGGCTTTCACTGGAGAATTTGTGGAACAACCCTATCAAATGATTTTCACAGAACAAAGCGCTGTCCGTTCTGGGGAAATTGCGGCATTCCACTTTGCCGGCATTCCAATGTCACGGTTGGTACCTACACCACGCTATGACAAAGATTTGAAAACATTGGCTCGTGCGGCGAAGAAGATGTTTGCTTAACTTAATAACAATTATATTGTTATGTCATAACGATTGGATATATAGTATTGATTTGAGAAAGTTGTAACCTTTATTCAGTGGGGATAGGTTACAACTTTTTTGAAATTTTTACCATTTTTAATGAACAGCTAAATAAGTCTAATTAATTTGATTCTAACAGAAGAGAACTCAGTTGTTGATAGAGAAAGATATAACTGACAATTTAGTTATAACTAGGAGACTTGTACTCTCGTCACTCTGGAAAAAGGCAAAGTTGTACTTATTAAAAAAATTTCTAAAAATCTTTTAGTCAACCTCACTGATCGTAAATCAAGGTCTTTATGATGAGAATGCTAACAGTTTATTCAGAAAGTATCAACAGAAGAAAAAATAAAGGTATGCTTCTACGTATAGTAACATTACTCAATATTGTATCAAATTCAGTTTACAAACTAGGAAATATTTGTTTTAGAAAAATCCTATGAAATATTTTCGGATAAACTGCTGTTCTTATTTAGATAAATAGATACTCATAAAACCGTCAATTAGAGCTTGTATAGAGATATTTGACTAATAATAATTTGAAAGTGATTTAGTTGCGTTGTTCGCTCACACAATTTATAATGAAAAAAAGAAAGATTATTTACTAACGAGTAGCACTTAATTTTTTCATTATGGTTAGAAACAACAATGTAACTAGGTAATTTTCTGATAAGCTATCTAGCACGTAAAAGTCTTCGTTATTATAACTATCATTTTGTTTTGATCATTTACCATCGAATCCAACAAGATACAAATAACCTTTGCAAATCATTCAGTTACAGGATTTTCTGCAAAAATTCGGAAATAACTACTATTATTTTATAGCTATTTAATTCAATATCAAACTTTTTACAAATTTGATTATTACTACTAGCCTATGGTTTAATGATTAATAGTTCCACGAGTGTAGCACATGCGTAATTTCATTCTAGTCTTTGAGCAAAGAATGCTATCTTTATTGGTGATAATTTTTTTGAAGCTTAATGGAGACGATATTTTTATAAAAAGAAATTTTATTTCCTCTGCGTTCACATAAATCGCTAATATTTTTCTGATAGATTACTTTATAAAAGAAAGGTGTTTAAAGTGAATATATTATCTGACAAAGATGCTCAATTACTTCAATTACTCAATCTTTTATACTTTCATGGTCCAAGGTCATCATATGATCTTATAAATAGTATGAACATAAGTTCTTCAAAATTATTATCCTCAATAAATATACTTAATGACACCATTTACCCATGTAAGGTGTTTCCTAAAAATCATATGGTCCATTTAAGTATTCCTCAAAACGGATCATATGATTTTTGTGTTTCTAAAATACTAGCAGCAAGTTTAGAGTGTTCTATAGTTGAATATATTTTTTTGAGCAATACGAAAGTTATATTTCTTTGGCTAATGCTCTGCATGTGAGTGAATCAACAGTGAAAAGATCTATAAAACAATGAATTTATTTTTTGAGCAATATGATATTATCATAAAAGCAAGGCCATTGAGATTTGAAGGGGATGAAAATAATATCAGATATTTTTTATACTTTATTTCACGGCTAAATATAACTTAATTGA
>NZ_VHIL01000035.1:0-5485 GCF_006491895.1 Enterococcus sp. OL5 | reverse complement strand
GGAAATCGCTATGAAAAGTTGATATTTTACGATGATGGCATGCAAAAAAATGTATGCTAATATGTAGGTACAATTACTGCAATGAAACGAATCGAGAGGTTTTCACAAAACTATGGCTAAATACTTACTAATTAAAGACGTGGCTAAATTATTATCGATTGAGACATCTACAATTAGATATTGGGAGAAATGTGGTTTGATATCTTTGAGGAGAGATGAGGCTAATGGATATCGTTATTTTGACACAGCTACATTTTTAAAACTTGTAGACATTGTATTTTATAGAAGTATTCAAATACCGGTTGAAGAGCTGAAATATCACTTAAATGAAGATATACAAACTCAAAAAAAGATATTAGACAATTCAAAATTGGGAGTTCTAGATCAAATAAGTAAACTTGAAGCTATTAGTAGGTCTATTGACATGAGACTTGATCATTTAAAAAGTTTTGAAAATTTAGGTACTAAACAAGATAATTTAGAAATAAGAAAAATTCCAGTTTCTAAGATAATTCCTTTCAGTATGAGAAACAAAGATCATGTTAATCAATATATAAATGATATATCCAATTTTTTTCTTATATATAGTGGTACAGATTTTGATGAAGTCACAGAAAGCGTAGGACTTGAAAGTTGGTGTAATGATCAGACTGGTATTGAATTAGATAATAAGGAAATTGTCAATAGATACTTTTTTGTCGGCGTATTAAAGACTGATGCTGACGATTATAAAAAAAATAATATTAATGAATTAAAAGAAAAACTACCAAAAAATTTAGAATATAATCGTGTGATAGCGCAATATATTTCTCATGGTTTAGATAACGGAGTAAATATAGACTATTATTATTGCTGGTTTATATAATGCTTTTATTTTCTTTTTTTAGCAAAGATTTCATTCGATATGTTTTTTTAGAGGTTTAGCTAAATATTTTAAATAAATACTTAAGTTGAAAAAGTAGATTTAGGTTATTTGCGAAGCTCAATTGTAGGAGTTAAAATGATGAATGATATTGAAAAGTTGAAGCAATTTCAGTTTTTTGTTAAAATGTATTTTTTTATTTTGTTTTTTTTATTAGTGAACCTATTATTGTTAAGCATACTTTTGTTTTATTTGAATTATTTGGGATTAATAGTTTTATACTTTTATTTATTTTGGTTATTTTTACTAGGAATTGGAGGTTTATTACAGTCGTTTATTGATGATTATAAATGGTCTTTATTTCACTTGGAATGTAAAAAAAATAAAAGATGCGCTAGTATTGATAACTTTATTATATGGAAAAAAGCAAATGGGTTAAATTAATTAGTTCATGAAAAAGAGATATTCATAATTAATGTCCACTGAATAATTGATAAATTTAATCAGTCAGCATATGTGGTGTAATACATATGACAATTATAATTCACTAGCTTGCCGCAAAAAGAAATTCTGTTCTTTTATAAGAATCGATATTAATCCGTTTAACACAGTAGATACTAGTCTATTATCTAAACTTACTACTGTTGTTGTCTACGTTTTTTCATTATATAAGACGGTCATTACAATAATTTTAGGTAAAGTAATCGGGTGTCAATCACGATTTTCAAATGTAATTTTGGGGGTGCGGACATAATCTTGGACTAAAAATGAACACAGGAGGAATGTTCTTATGTTTTCCAGTGAAGAAAGTGTAAAAAAATCCATTCAGTTATTTTTAAAAAATATGATTGTTCTTATACCGCTACGAGTCGAGACTCAGATTATCCATCTGTTGGTGCATTGCGTGAATGGTATAAGGAATATTTTAACACGGAAAATAGTTCAGAAGGTAATCTTGTTGTGGACCATGGGAATATAGAAAATCCAATGAACGTTCTTAATGAAACTAATAATAACGATACAAAAACATGATGCAAGAAGAAAAATAAAGAATAGGTAAGAAAAAGCAACAGAGTATTAGTAGATTTGTTGCTTTTCGATATTTTAGAAATGAACTTAACTATTATGTTATTTACATCAAAGAAAGAATATATTGAGTATTTTTCAATATGCACTCTATGACAAATATATTGAAAATGTAGAGTTGGAAGATTATTTGAATTCACAACTTTGTAATCTATAAAAGTTAGTAGCCAAAATTTCTAAAGATTCATTCTGGCAAATCTTTCTGGTGATATTGGGGATAGATGCAAAATTAAATCTCTTAGGAGAATTAAGCACAGTTGAGTATTTTTTAAAAGATGAGATCATTCGAATTATTGAAAATGACTTTAAAAACTAATTTAAAGAATTATGTGGATATGATTTGAGCTCGAAAGCTCGTCCGAATATGATATTTAGTATTAATTGAACTTTTAGAAATATTTTAATTAGAAGCTACTAGGGACAGAAGCTTAAAAGTTTTTGATACTTTTTTATAGCTAACTTTATAGTTTCTTCAGCAGCTCACTTCATTGGGTTCAGTAATATATTTTTCTAGAAAAATGGAGTAGCATACTACAATACGTTGATTAAAGTGCTTTAAATATTTTAATATTTAATTCTCGATATGACAAATTAGGTATACCTACAAAAAATGATCGCTATCCTTAATTGTAGTATATTTTAGATAAAGCGATATTTTAGAAAATATATTAATTGTTAAAGATACTGGCAGTTAAGAAAAAGGTTTGGCTTGTAATAGCTTTAACTTCTATATACTATTTGGTATTGAGTTAAGCACCTGAGTTTATAAGTAAGATATTAGAAATATAAACTTATCAGTGAAAGTATTTTTACTAATGGTATGATGACAATTTCTGTCTCATTCCAAATTTTGTTAGGAGAGCGAAAATGGAATATTTAAGTATAACTTTAAAGAATCTGGATAAAAAGATGATTGAGCAGTTTAAGCAGTTATTTTCTTCATTTGATAGTGAATTTTCAAGAATTTATAAATCACAAATTAGGTTTGAGGGGGAAGAATTAAAGAAATGGGCTTATTTTTTTATTTGCGAATTATCAGATAACAGTAATATTGATGTTTTAAAATCAATTACAAGTATGGCTTCTGAATTAAAAGAATATGTAATTCGTACAGAATTGATGGAATTAACACCAGAAAGTTTTCTTAAAAGAGTGCCACATAAAACAGGTATGACAATTATTGAGCATGTTAATGTACAAGAAGAATATCTGATTGATTTCCAAAATATTATGATTAATAATAATACACCTGCTATGAAATATATTATTGAAAAAAAATGTTGGTGTAATGAGTTTGTCGCTCTTGAAACGAAGAATATTCTATATCATGATAATACTTTTAAATCATGGAATCAGATTCATTTAGTCGATATGGCCGCTTATGGAATTTTAAGGTACAAAAAAGACTTTAATGACGGGCTTCTATTAGTAGATGCACCAAGTTTTAAAACTAACTTTAAAAATCTGTCTAATATCCGAAAATTTACTTATAAATTCAAAAGTAAATTAATATGAAAAGTTGTTATTGAAGCGACCTTAGAAACAAGAGTAAATGTTTAACTTTATGTATCTCACAATGTTAAAGAAAAATTTTTTTCAGAATATTTCAGTAAAGCTGGTTCCCAGTAACAGAGTATTTCTTGTTGATTTTGAAGAAAAACCAATGAAGGTTTTTGTTTTAAATTATTTTTATAAAATATCTTGTTAATTTATTAACTGGCCAACAGAGTATACTATTTTGTCCATTTTTTTCTTGAATTATTTTGAATTTAAGAAGGACATTGAAGTTATTTTACAGATAAAAAATAGTATGAGCATCTAGTCGATGTGAAGTGCTCCCTGTCAAGTAGACAGGTAAAAAACAGTAAATATCGACTCTTTGTCAATAAGTCTAATGGTCATAAGTCAAGTTGAAGATTGAGAATATTTTTATTGTGTAACCTGTTTTGAAGTGCACTTAACTAGCCCCGGCCAAAATCAATTTTTTTCGGGGGATTTCAAAGGTTTGCGTCAATAACAGAATGTTATTTATCTATCACGCTCCTTGGTGGCGTGTATAGTTGATGGTTACGTAGTAGCGTATCCACCAGACGCGTAAATTTTCTTGCGGTTAAGACGAGTGCTCGTTTGTGTTTATGTTTTGGGACCTCAATAAATTTCCTGCTTTAATAGACTAAAGAAGTTCTCCATGATCGAGTTATCTAAGCAGGTCCCTTTACGGGACATACTTTGGAAGATCTTATGTTCTTTCAACTTATGACTATAAGCTTTCATTTGGTAGGCCCATCCTTGGTCGGAGTGAAAAGTTCGACGATAGACACAATCTTCCGTTACGTAGATAGCTTCCTCTAAAGCTTCCATGATAGCCAATGCATTTGGCTTCTCAGAAATGCGATAAGATACAATTTAACTGTTATACATATCTAAAAATAGATCAAGATACAGCTTCTTTTCACGAATGGTACCGTATTTGTCCGTTTCAAAATATTCTAGTTCTGTCGTATCTGTTGTAATCTTTTGATGACAAATGCTTGTGTAAAAGCGTCGATGAATTCGATTTTTTGTAATCATTCCTATTTTTCCACGATAAGAATTATAGCGGCGAGATCTTCTCGTAAATGATCGTACTTCAATACCCAGCTTTCGAATCAAACGTTGTACTTTTTTCTTGTTAACATGGAACCCACGGTTCCCCAATTCCTTTGTCATACGTAAGTAGCCATAATCTTTATGTTGACTTCTTATTTTGAGCATTTCCTCTTCGATTTCTTGATCTGGATTTCTTCGATCAAATCGTCTTTGCCAATACATAAAGGTTGATTTAGGAAATTTCAAGGTTTCAAGAAGCTCAACTAATTTGAATGATCCTCGGAGGCTGTCGATGATTCGTGCGATTGATTCGTTCATCTTTGTTGGGCTTTCTGTTTTAGCAGCTTCCTCAATTCTTTTAAAAAGGCATTCTCAATCTGAAGGGAACGCACTTATTTTTCCAACTCTTTGATGCGATTATGCTCTTTAGGCGTCAGTTTGCTTATATCTTCCTTTTCTTCTTTCTTAGACAAAATGGAGGAACATCCTTTCATTTTTGAGAGCCCGTCCAATCCTTTTGAACGAAAAATTTTCATCCAATTGACAACTAACGCGGGTTGATTTATCCCTAAATGATTTGCCACTTCACGATAGGAAAGCTCAATCGTTTGATATAACTCTATCGCATCTATCTTGAATTGAAAAGAATAACTTTGCTTTTTTCGTTTACGCAAGAGCCCATCTTCTCCAAATTCCCGATAAGCATTGATCCATCCGTGTACCTGTTTTTTTGAGCTCACCCCATGTTTTTTTGCTAAGTATCCTAATCCACCTTTTCCTTCAAGATACTCTTGAACGATTGCCAACTTTAATTCAAAGCTATATTTTGCCATAAAAATACTGACCCCCTGGACTTGGTATAATAAACTAGACAATAAATTAAGGGAAAGAGAGGATCTAGATTATGCCAAGACGTTCATTTGATAAAGCATTTAAAATCGCCGCTGT
>NZ_VHIL01000034.1:0-13829 GCF_006491895.1 Enterococcus sp. OL5 | reverse complement strand
TTGCATGTACACAGTAGGATAGTGCTGATCGACATGATAGCCTCGTGGCAAGACAATCGATACTTTTGTAAGTTTGAATCTCTGTAAATGATACTCATTGTCTATGTACCTCCAATCAAACAATCTAAATGATAATCATTATCAATTAGATTATAGTACAAAATGTGAAAGAAAGATAGAACAAAAGGAGAGGGAGGAAACGTAAAGTATGTTTAAATGTGATAAAACGTACAAAATTCTAAAAAACATTGTAAAAATCGGGATTATGATAAATATTTTCTAAATGATAATGATTATCAATTAAAAGGAGTGGTTTATTTGAAAAAATATGGTGGACAATTGGCGTCTTTGGTATTGTATTGTTGCTATCAGCTTGTGGTACGACAAGTTCTCAAACGGCAGCATCAACTGCGGCAACAACTGAAAATAGTTCGGCTTCGATAGCACAAACACAATCTCTGACTTATCTAGATACCGACTATGATGTGGTTTATCCAACTAAAAAAATCGTAACGGCTAGTTTAGAAGCGATGGAAGATGCAGTGGCACTTGGTGTTGAACCAATAGGCGCAATTACGGTTGGAGATGATTTCCCTAGTTATTTGAAAGACCGTCTTGGTGCCGATGTGGCAAATGTGGGGAATAAATTCGGCCCAGATGTCGAAGCAGTTACTGCTTTAGCCCCTGATGTTATTTTAGGATCAACAAAGTTTGATGATGCTGTGACCGCCAGTTTGACTAAAATTGCACCGACCATCAATGTTTCTCATCAATCCACCAATTGGGAGGCCAATTTACGTTTGATGGGTCAGTTAGCTGGAAAAACAGAGGAAGCGGAACAAAAAATCACCGATTATCAAGCAGATTTAACAGCATTTAAAGAGGATCACCCGGATACCACTGACCAAAAAGCAGTAATGATTCGTATTCGCGATGGCGAACTTTGTGTGTATGGAGAAAATGTATACTATAATCCAACGATATATGGAGATCTTGGTTTCCAAGTACCAGAAGAACTGAATGAGATTGAGGCACAGACAACAATCTCTGTGGAACAGTTTGCCAAATGGGATGTAGATCTTGTCTTTGTCCAATTCAGTGATGAAGAAAATGCGGGAAACTTAGATTTCCTTGATTCGTTAAAAGAAAATGCCATTTGGAAAAGCATTCCAGCCATTGCTGATAATCATGTTTATTACAACATTGTAGATGCCGGATATCAAGGTGGTACCTACTTAAGTAAAGAGGCGTTTTTATCAGGTGCAAGTGATAAATTATAACAGACATTTATGGCACAAAAAATATCTAGGATGGGGAGCTGGACTCATCCTTTTGTTAGTGGTCGTTTGTTTCTGTTCTTTGACTTTTGAGCTTGCTGAACCGCGGTCAACATTGCAGGCAGTAGTCACAGCGTATGATGCAACGGATAAAGAACAAGTGATTTTGTTATCACGCATCGCACGTGTGAGTGTTGCTTTGTTCGCGGGTGCTGCTTTAGCTCTAAGTGGTTTACTCATGCAGCTGCATTATCATAATACATTGGCCGATCCATCACTGATGGGGGTGAATGATGGGGCTTCGTTTGCAGTGGTATTGATGCTGGCGTTCTTTTCAGATGCTTCGATGCTGCAACGAATCATCGCTTCGATTGCCGGTTCATTCGTAGCCTATTTATTGATTCAGATGGGATTGAAGAAAGTTAAAAGCAACCGATCACCGGTGGCTTTGCCGCTTATTGGGTTGGTCGTCTCGATGATTTTAGGCAGCTTAACGACATTGGTTGCGAGTTATTTCAATCTTTCGCAATCAATGACTACATGGTACAGTAGTCGTTTGTATCGGGTAGAATGGCATCAGGTACGGTATTTTATTTTACCGCTTTTGCTTGCACTTTTTTTTTCCGTCATGCTGCGTAAGCAGTTTACGGTGTATCGTTATGATCAGGACCTAACAGTGGCGATTGGTATGGAACGGAAAAAATATGCCGCATTATTACAAGGGCTGGTAGTTGTCTTAACAGGCGTGACAGTGGCTATCGTTGGGCGCATTGCGTTTATCGGTCTCATTGTGCCTCATATGGCACGCTTGGTGGTTGGCAATCGTTATGAAAAACTGGTTATATTCGTTCCTGTGTTGGGCGCTGTGCTGGTGGTTACTGCAGATTATGCGGGTCGTTTTTTGAATTATCCCTTTGAAACTCCAGTGGGCATTATGTTTGCTATGATTGGCGTACCGATTTTCTTATGGCTGATCAAGACTGGAAAGGGGCAAAGCTATCATGTATAAGCGGATCGTCTTCTCTATCTTGGCCTTTCTTTTGGTCGCCAGTCTCTCTTTGAGTATGGGATCGTACCATTTGTCTTGGTCAGAATTATCGCGTCTGCTTTTTGGCGGTATTGTTTCCGAGCAAGCGTACTTGATTTTCTTTAGTTTTCGTCTGCCACGTTTGGTATTGGCTGCTTTGGTGGGCGGTTCTCTGGCAGTTGCCGGTTACATTATTCAGACATTGTCCCGCAACCCCATTGCAGATGTTGGTTTATTAGGCATCAATTCGGGCGCTGCTTGCGGCAGTGTTTTGTATTTCTTGTTGGTAGGGGCATATTTTTCCGAGCTGAAACACTATCAATATGCCTCATTGCTAATGTTTGGTTTGATTGGGGCTTGTTTGGCGATTTTTTTGAATCTCTTCCTTTCTTTTCGGGGCAGTCAAGTACATATGACCTTGTTTTTATTGAACGGTATCGCGATTAATTTAGGTTTTTCGGCGATCACCACCTTTTTATCTTTAAAAATAAACCCAGAAGATTACGAACGGGTTAATCAATGGATTGAAGGATCAATTGCATCTGCGAGTTGGGAAACAACACGAAATCTTTTACCAGTAGTCTTTATTACAGTTCTTTTAGTGGTTTTGACGGCAAAGCGTTTGGCTGTATTGCGTTTTCAAGATTTACATTTGCTGAATATTGGTTTTCCTTATGGTCGTTGGCGTTTATTTTTCTTGCTGATTGCTGCTGTCTTGGTCAGTGCAACCGTTTTTGTAGCAGGAAGTGTCGCTTTTATCAGCTTGTTAGCTCCACATCTGACTTTGTTATATCTGGATCGACGATCACCGATTTTGGTGCCGATTATCTTTTTGAATGGCATGACACTGGCAGTTTTTGCGGATATTGTGGCCAAAAATCTATTTTCGCCAAATGAAATTCCTTTAAATGCTGTGATGGGCGCCATTGGTTTACCATACCTGATTGGACTATATATCAAGAATAGGAGCAAGACAGATGGAACAAGTACACAGATTTGAAGACAAATTATTGGCGATTACACTACCAAAAGGCGTGCCATCAGGACAACAACTGCCATTGCTGTATGTGCTCGATGGCAATGCCTTTGGCCCATTAGTGAAGCAGGCGTTTTTATTGCAAACACGTAATTCGCCTAAAACTGGTATCTGGCCTGCAGTGATCGTGGCTATTGGCTATGATACGAAAGATGCTTTTCAAACGGAGTCACGCTTTCAAGACTATACCCCGGAGAGGATTCATCCGGGGTTGCAAGACCAACGACAGTTTATGCCCAAAGGTGGCGGTTTATCTACCTTTAAAGAACAACTGTTGCGGATACATGAGCATATCACCCAGCACTATCCAATCAATACTGAAAAAGTTGGTTTTTTGGGCCATTCATTGGGTGGGTTATGTGTACTTGAAATGTATCTAGCAGCAACACGCCTGCCTTTTATTACTGATTTTCTTGCTATCAGCCCGTCTCTCTGGTGGGATGATTGCGCATTTTTTACGCGTATGGGAGCGCAATCGTTGGCTGCAGATAAGCGCTTGTTTATCGCAGTAGAAAATGATCAAGGTGAAATGGAAAATTTAGCTAAACGTTGTTATGATCGACTTTGTCAAGAAATCCCAAAACAGCAAGTAGCTTTTTATATCGGACCTGAGGAAAACCATATGTCCATTGTATTTACGGCGCTCAGTCGACTTTTACGTTGGTTCTCTCAAAAGGAGGATGCTGTGCATGAGTGAAGTATTGTCTGGTCAAGGGTTATCTTTAGGGTATCAAGATAAAAACGTGATTCAACATATCGATGTATCTTTTCTAAAAGGGAAAACGTCGATTATTATCGGTCCGAATGGGTGTGGGAAATCTACCTTATTAAAAGGACTGGGGCGTATGCTTTCGTTACGTCATGGTCAAGTCTTTTTATTTTCAAAGGCATTATCCGAACTATCTACCAAAGAAATTGCTCAACGTATGGCCTTTTTACCCCAAGGGATGGAGACACCTTCTGATACTACAGTGAGAGAGATCGTTGAATTGGGGCGTTACCCCCACCAAGGGGTATTTCGAAGAGTGTCTCTTGAAGATGAGCAAATCATTGATGATGTATTGATGCAAACAGAATTAACTTCGGTGGCGCACAGACAAGTAGATAGCTTGTCAGGTGGGCAAAAACAACGAGTTTGGATTGCGATGGCCCTGGCACAAAAAACGCCAATTATTTTGTTAGACGAACCTACAACCTATTTGGATATGGGACATCAATTAGATATTTTGACATTGCTGGCTTCTCTGCAGCAGCAACTTTCTCTGACGGTGGTAATGGTCTTGCATGATATAAACTTAGCAAGCCGTTTTGCAGATGTTATGCTGGCCATTAAAGATGGACAGTTGATCCAACAAGGCACAGTGTCTGAAATCATGCAACCATCCATACTGAAAGAACTCTTTGGCATCGACGCCTGTATTGTAGAGGATCCGATAAATGGGCGACCTATATGTATTCATTATGATTGAAAATTATAGTCATGTGTTCAAAAACAATAAAAGAAATCAGCCATTATATTTGGGTTCTTGGATGTCGAATGTTGGTGGAGACAAATTTAATTGTAAAATTAAGTATGATCCTGTTAAACAGATCGTTTAGCTGGATCTTATTTTTGTTATAAAAATTAATCCTTGTGTAATATAGATTCTGGCATGAAAGTTTATGAACTTACGGTATCTGTAGTCTACTCTCTTTATCACTTTGTTTTATTATTTGTCCCCTCTAAGTAACCGTTAGTATACTTTGTTTCAAGTTCACTTTAAATGTTTTTTTGTATGTATTAAATAAGGTTAGTTTCTTTCTAAACCATTCTGAGAGGCTGATATCCATGCTGTTTATTATATCAAAAACTGTCCGTATTTTTTTGCTTGAAATGATAAAAAAGTAGCTGAAATATCTCATAGGTTGCACTTAAATGAGCATTGTAGCTTAAGAGGTCATTCATAATCGCTTTTTCAGTCATTAGCCCTCAGAACGATCAATTATATCTAAAATTCGAGCTGCCCAAGGTATAGGTTCTTATAAAAAAATGTTTCCAGAACAGTTTCATTTTTTTGTTTTTTATGGAATCTGTTTTATAGTATTTATTCATAGTTGATGAAGATAAAACGATTGATAAGTATATTATTTGGCATAAAGATCCAACAGTTGAAGCGGTATTTGGTGGTCTTTTAGTGGTTCATTCTGAAGAGCATCAAAACAATACGGTGCAAGAGGTACGAAAAATCAGTATCACTTGATCAATCATATAATAATGTTATTGTGCAATAATTATCAAGTGAAAAAGAGGACGATAAACTTGTCGATTATTATAAGTGTTGGTTTTGCAAATATTAGAATTTTAATTAAAATTTTTAAATCAATAGATTAGGATCACACTCATATACTTTTTTCATTCCCTAATAAAAATGTTTAAAAAGAAGATAGCATCAATAAAAAAAACGCAGATTATTCTAAAATTTATAGAATAATCTGTTTTTTTGGTTTATATATAACAAAATTATTTCAAAAAATATCTTGACCTTAAACCTGGTTTAACCTTTATACTTAACTTATAATTTGGAAAGCGAATGAGGAGAATTTTAATGAAATCTATTATTTTTAATAAAAAATACTTTTTTTTAGTAGGGATTTTTTCAGTGTTTATGAGTTTTGGCCTATTTCAAAAAATGGTTTTTGCAGATAATGTGAATAATTTCTCAATACAACCATTGAATGAAGATGGTGGTGTTAATCAACAGGGATATTTTCATTTTGTTGGTCAACCTGGAGAAAAACATTCGGTATCGATTAAAGTGTACAACTCTTCTGACGAAGAAATCAAAGTGAAAGCTACTGTGAATCCAGCTTCCACGAATCAAAATGGAATACCAAGCTATCTTAGTGAAGAAGAAGTTGATCCGTCTTTAGTATACCGAATGGATGAATTAGTTGTGATAGAGGAAAGCGAAATTAAGATCCCTGCAAATGGATCTTCAACTATAAACTTAACTATTTTCCTTCCTGAAGAAGACTGGCAAGGAGACATTCTTGGGGGAATTCGATTCACTCAAGAGGTAGATCAAGAGAATCAACAAACGGTAGTTCATGAAGTGGCCTATACTGTGGGGATCTTATTAAATCAATCTGATGGATCATCAGTTGAAAATGAACTGTCTTTAAAGGAGGTGAACGCGGGTCAACGAAACTATCGCAATTACATCGAGGCAAACCTTCAAAATAGCGCAGCTACAATTATTCATGACATGTCAATTCAGTCAACTATTGTTAGAGAAGGAAGTACAACGCCTAGCTACACATTTGATGCTTATGATCTACGGATGGCACCAAATTCGAATTTTGATGTTGGGATTCCCACTGGAGAACAATCGATCGAAGCGGGAGATTATGTTCTCAAGATGGCTGTAGTAGCAGATGAAAAAGAGTATACTTTCGAACAAGCCTTTACGATTACGTCTCAAGAAGCACGCCAATTAAATCAAAGTGCAGTAAATATTAATCAACGGCTTCCTTACAGATTATATGGGGTTCTCGGAGGTATTGGGCTCCTCATCTGTCTTCTTATTGGCTGGGGATGGCATCGTCGGAAAAAAGCAAATGTGGTAGAGAAGATTGTTGGCTAATGAGGAGAAAGCTCCGTGCTGGTTTTTAGGATTCATCCAGCAGAACCTGGAAGGGAAAAAATGCTAAAAATGGAAAAGAAGGGAGGCGATTGATGACTATTTGTTTAGCAGGGGAAATGACTCTTTATGAAATAAAGCAGAAATGAAAAAGAACAAAAGAAAAATTGATGGAGGAATCAACATGAAAAAAACAACACGTACATTAACTGCAGCACTTGTCTTAGGGAGCCTTGGCTTAGGAAGCGTCATTGGGCATGCGGCTGATTATGAAGATGCGACCAATGTAACGACCGAAGGGCGTGTAACGATTTTAGAAAATGACACGAATGATCCAGTTGTTCCGGATCCAGAAAATCCTGAGGAAGAGGTAACTCCCGAAGAACCGACCAATCCGCATCCTGGCTTATTACGAATCAATTATGTGTCCAATTTCGATTTTGGGCAGATTAAAAATGTATCGCGAGCGATTGAGCAAGAAGCGCGACAGGATTACGTGTGGTCTGGTGGACAAGAAACGGGACGAGTACCGTTTGTCGCAACCGAAGATCGTCGCGGAACCGATCGGTTAGGCTGGGAGTTGCAAGTCTCGCAACCCAAACAATTGACAGATGCTAGTGGGCATGAGTTACAAGGCGCAACGATTACGTTAAGCGGGTTGCGGTATGCGAATGCCTCTGATTCAGCACCGGTTGTTAACCCAAATGAGCTTGTGTTGGGGGAAGCAGCACAAACTCTAGCAACAGCAGATGCGACGCAAGGGGCAGGGGCATGGACCTTAGCCTTAGGCAATGCGGACGGGGAAGGTCAAACCGATGGCGTTGTCTTACGCGTTCCGGCCAATACCACCAAAAATGATACAGTCTATTCAACGGCAATTGTCTGGGAGTTAGTCGCCGATCCAACCACAGGGACAGGAGAATAAGGGGAACCCCTTATTCTCGCTTGATAGACAATAAAAGAGAAAGGGGAGCCGAATGAAGAAAGTTGTACGCATTTTAATGCTTAGTCTCATCTTTTTGGCACAAATTGTTTTGCCAATTACGGTCATTGCGGAAACCATAGAAGATAGGCCTATAGAAGTCATTTCTCCGGAGGCGTCAGTAGAATCGTCAGATACTATAAAAGAGAAAGGCGATCAGACAAGGGAAGAGGTCGAATCAAATTCCTTAGATGAGCAATTACCTATTGAAGTAAATACAAACAATGAAGATGAAGAATGGGAACTGGATGTCTCAACCAATACTTATTCTATTAAGGATGAATCAGACATAGAAGATCCCCAAAATGATAATTTAGTTGATTTAGAAGAATACATTACAGCTGATGACTTAGGTAATGAAAAATGGTTAATGGATGAGGTAACAGCACAAGCGCAGTTGCTATATCCAGGAACAAGTGTAGAAAATAATAATATTCCAAAATCATTTTTATTGAAGATTAATAGGATAGAATTAACCGGAAATCAAATAGCAGGAGAAATACCAGATAGTATAGGAAATCTTGTGAACCTAACAACATTAAATCTACGAGAAAATCAAATAGCAGGAGAAATACCAGATAGTATAGGAAATCTTGTGAACCTAACAACATTGGAATTGTTGGCGAATAATCTAAGTGGAGAAATCCCAGAGAGCATTGGTAATTTAGTAGAACTAAGAACCCTTAATCTTCGAGGGAACAGGTTAACAGGAGAAATTCCAACAAGTGTAGGAGGGATGAGAAACTTAGAATACTTATATTTGCATACAAATAATCTGATAGGTAAAATACCAGCTAATATAGCTAATTTAACAAATTTAAAAGTACTAGAGCTGCAATCTAATATGCTAGAAGGTGAGATATATTCCGAGATAAGCAGCTTAAAACATCTGCAAGTTCTAAATTTGAGAGAGAATAATATCGATGGAACGATACCAGAAAGTATAGGTGACTTAACAGATTTAACTACTTTTAATGTGAATAATACTAATTTAGAAGGAAAAATCCCGAATAACTTAAAGAATTTAATTAATTTAAGAGTGTTTGGAGTAAGTGGAACTAACCTAGGGGGTGATGTGTCTATACTTTTTGAGTTTTGGCACAATATAGAGGAAATCTGGATTGCGGATACGGCTATGGTGGGAGCACTTCCTAGCCATATTGTAGCACATATAACAAGAGTAAGCGCTGGGAATAGTGGAATAACAATAGATAGTGATGGTTTTTTTGATGGAGGACTACTAGAGAACACTTTTGCTCGCACAGGAAATTCTAAGTGGTTAAATGGAGCAGGACAGATAAATGGATTAGATACTATCAAGCCTTTTGATTCCACTCATGAAACATACTTTTCTTTACATTATGAAAATTCAAGAGGAGGAAAAGGCGAATTATTTGAGGAACATACTTTCTCAATCTATGCTGGGGATATTGATAAAGAGAACCTTATTTACGAGGGTCAGTCAGATGTTAATCTTATTTTCAAAAATATTGTCACTGATTATTATACAATTGTTTTAGATAATGCAGAAAATAACCCAAATAATGTTACTAGAATATACAATTCAACTAATAGGTTAACTGCAGAAACGATTGGTCAAACCATAATGTTAGGTGAAAAGTTGACTGAAAACAAAATAAACAATATGTTAAAAAATGTAAAGTTCGATGGAGAGTTATTAGATCCTAATACATTTGATATTAATTTAGTAGAAAAACCAAATGACAGTATTGTTGGAGATCATAAAGTAGATGTAATACTTACTTATGAAAGTATGCAAAGAGTATTTGAAGTCCCGCTTGAAGTCAAATGGGGAAGTACATTGTTGACCAGAGGGCTAGGAAACTGGACGTCTGGAGCGTTTACTTATCATCCTGATCAGAATATAGTTACTGCTCGTTTAGGGTTGGATGATGGAGATGGGATGGTTAATCCGCATTTTGAAAGAGTCTATTATTCGTTTTCGTTTCATCACTTAGAAAATGAGCGAGAACTTCTTTCATCCAATAATAGATATTACAGCCATGAAGTAAACGGAACAGAAGGAAGATTTGAAGCAATTAACAAATTTGGGGAAAGTACAGGAGAAGTAAAAACGAGTGTAGGTGATGTAATAGCAGTGTACCATGCTGAAGCGGACACACGATTAGGATTATTTTCAGATGAAGTAGAAAGCAATGTTTCCACGCATGAAAATACTGCTTATTTTGAATTAACAAGTTCTGGATATAAACTGCTGACATTTGAGCGAGCAGTTCCCGTTCCGGCAACGATTCAGGCTGGGATGACGACCATAGAATTAGATGGAAATGTTTCGAAATATCTGGACCTATCTGCGACAGAAAATGTTTCGATTGTGGGGTTTATGGAGTATCCAGATACCACAAACACAGGCCAGTCGTCAGGAATTATTCGCGTGGAAGAGGAACTTAGCACTGGCCAGTTCGTTGTTTACGATTACGAAGTTCCGTTTTCAGTAGAAACCGGACGATTAAAATTCTCTGAAGTCAATGCAGACTTTGATTTTGGGGAAATGAAACAATCGAGTCGTAGTCAAACCGTTTCCGCTAAAGGAGAAGAAGCACCAACAATTACGATCAGTGATTACAGTGATGCAACGCAGTGGGAGGTGAATGTATCCGCTCATCCATTTAGTAATTCTGAGGGGCAGGAGTTACAGAAGGCGACCATCACGTTAAATGATTTGAGGGTTGTTGAAACAGTTCATACTGTGTTAGGAGTTCCAACAAGAGAGATCCGACTTAGTCAAGTTCCCCAATCAATTGGTGTTATGGTCAATCCAAACGGAGTGTTCGGTGAAGAACATGGCCAATCTGTGATACAGATTGGCGAAGTGAATAACGGTTCATTAACTGGTGTAGCTTTGGAACTTCCTGCGAATACTCCGATGGATGATGGAGAATATCAAACCACCATTACATGGGAGCTAGTAGGTGATCCCACGATGGGAGGTAGGCAATGAGAAAAAAGATTCTTGTATGGTTAATGGGACTGAATATTTTAGGGAGTTGTTTGATTGATAATACACCCATAGTCCAAGCTACGACTTACGAAAATCAAGCAGTCGTTAGCTTTTATCAATGTGAAGAAGTTGAACACCCTGAGATCAAAGTGCCAGAATCATCAAATACACTTCCCAAAACAGGCAGTTCTTTTTCATTCATGGGAATTGTCGGGATGTTCGTCTTATTATTGGCATGGTGGTTGAAAAAGTTCAAAAAAAGGAAAATGAACACTCGCATACGAAAGAGATTTCTTGATCAAAAAATTAAATCCGATTAATTCCTGCGAATCAGTAATGGATTTGAAATAATTTTTATATTATTCCTTGTGTTTTATTAAAAGAATGCACAAGGATAAAGATCAAGGAGTAGATTAATCAAAATAAACGGAATGGATTTATAATAGCTCAGGAGGTAGTGATATTATGAATGCACAAAATTACACAACTAGCTGGGAAGACAAACTTCAACCCTTTTTTAATAGATATATTCTTATTGAAGATTATAGTAGACAACTGTTTAAGGATTTGGAAAAACTAGTTGCTAATATTTCTCAGGAAACATTCTGGGAAATATTTCCTAAACTTTTAGGTATTGACGCCCGACTGGCTTTGTTGAGTGAATTAGTTGAATTAATTGAGGAAGTAGATTTGAGTCCGCAAGAATTAATTTCTTGGGTAGAAAAGGATTATACTTCTTATAATAAAGAATTATGTGGATATAACCTAACTAGTAAAACAAATCAGTCATTTATCTTTTGTGTAAGTTAAAAAGTCTTATGACTATCGTAAAAAGGCTCTTTATTGACAAAGAGCCATAAATTATAGAGCCCAAAAATGAACCCTTATTAAGACGTTTAAATAAAATATTAAGACTTAATTTAATGATAGCGCCTACATTTTTGTGAGAGAGGAGATTGATGCAGGTGATATTATTTTGGCTCTTCGACATTTAGTGTTGGTGGAGAAAGATACAACTGAAAATTTAGTCATAACCAGTTAGGCAGATTGCGGTTCTACAATATTTAGTGTTGGTGTAAAATCTATGGATTATATATATAATTGGGCTTTTCCTTGTCAAAAAATATAGATAGACTTAGGGAGAATATTTATGAAAGAAGTGACAAAAAAATCTAAAATAGATAAATTATTAAATGGAGTTGAGCGGATAGGGAATAAAGTCCCTCATCCTGCTATAATATTTTTAGGGTTAATTGTTCTAGTAGTGATGCTATCTCAAATCTTTTCAATGATGGGGCAAAATGTGACATATGATGCTTTAAATTTGGAAACTGGTGAATTTGAGCCAACAACTATTTTTGTTCGAAGTTTACTCAGTGCAGAAGGCTTAAGATTTATATTGACAACACCAGTATCAAATTTGATGAGTTTCCAAGCATTAGGTGTGACAATTGTTGCAATGGTAGGAGTGGGGTTTGCAGAAGAGGTAGGGTTAATTGGTGCAATGATTCGTAAACTCGTCAAGGTAGTACCTCAAAGATCTCTTACTGCAGTGTTAGTTTTTCTAGGGGTTCTTTCGAGTATTGCTTCAGACGCGGGATATTTAGTTTTAATTCCTTTAGGAGCCGCAGCTTTCTATAAAGTAGGTCGTCATCCATTGGCGGGGCTGTCTGCGGCATTTGCTGGAGTGAGTGCGGGGTTTGGCGTGAATATTATTATTACACCTATTGACGGCATGCTAACAGAAATATTAAATGATGCCGTTCATATTATTAATCCAGCCTATACAGTAAATTTAATGGCAAATTTTTATTTCAATGTTATTTCTACAATACTTATTGTGATTGTATGTACAATTATTAATGAAAAAATAATTGAACCAAGATTGGGAGAATACAAGTCACAAGGGATAATTGAGAGCGACGAAAATGAAAATGAAGAAAAAGGATTACGTGCAGCGTCGGTAGCATTCTTATTTGTTTTAGTTGGAATCTTATTTCTGACTATACCAACATGGGGACCATTACGAGATCCAGAAACACTTGATTTGATTGGAAATACACCATTCATGGATAGCATTATTGCGCTCATACTGTTGCTATTTTTAGTTCCAGGGATTGTTTTCGGAAGAGCAATTGGAACAGTTAAGTCAAGTGTTGATATTGTTACTCCAATTGTCAAAGTGATTAGCAATCTCGGTGGCTTGATCTTTCTTCTTTTAATTATCAGTCAATTTATTGCTTACTTTAACTTTACTAACCTGGGGACAGTTTGGGCGGTTAGCTCTGCTGATGCAATTGAGTCAATGAACATGAGTAGCTTGGCACTGTTGTTAAGCTTCCTTGGATTAACAGTAATATTAGACTTTGTTTTGGTAGGGGCAGTGCCAAAGTTTGCAATTTTAACACCTATTTTTGTTCCGTTACTATATCAACTAGGTGTAGCTCCCGAAGTAATTTTAGCTGCTTACCGCGTAGGAGATTCGCCAATAAATGTCATTACTCCGCTAATGCCATATTTTGCACTAATTGTTACCTTTGCGGCTAAGTATGAAAAGAAGACAGGAATAGGAACAGTTGTGTCATTGATGTTACCACATGCGTTAATTCTACTGGTCCTGTGGATCGTACTATTTATTGTATTTTATGTAGTTCATATTCCGTTAGGTCCGGGAATATTCATGAACTTAAATTGATGCACTGTAACTAACCTGAAATTGTACATCATCTGTGCAACCCTTATTGCTAGCAATAAGGGTATTGTCTTTAGTAATTAAACGATAGTTTTTAACCTTTGTTCCCTCCGCCACTTCAACAAATCCATTTGACTATAGATAGGAGAATTATTTATGTACGAAAATTTATTGCCTCGCTTTTTGAACTATGTAAAAACAGAAACCCGTTC
>NZ_VHIL01000033.1:0-14344 GCF_006491895.1 Enterococcus sp. OL5 | reverse complement strand
CCATACTCAACGACCCCATGCACATTGGTATACGCAGTATGTGGGGTTACTTGTACTTGAATTGGTTCACTACTAGCATTTTGTAGTTTTAATGCTAAAATTTCGGTTTCTCCTACGCCTAGATTCAAATCAAAGTAATTAGTCGATCCCTCAATTTGGCTTTCAGGAAATTCCGGGGTGACATAAAAAGAGAGGGTTTCCTCCGCTTGAGCTGCAGATGGAAAAAGGACAAGAAGTAGAGAAAACAAAGGAAGTAGCCACCAAGTGGCTTTAATACGAAGATGAACTAAGGTTAATTGTTTCAATGGTAGTCTCCTTTCTTAGAAAAACAGCGCCACAAATTTCCTGTGACGCTGCCGAGAGTTTCAAAACAAATCGTTACAAGGTTCTTACACTTCGTCTCCAGGGGTTGAGGTTAATTCCCATGTTAGAGTTGAGGTATAGGTTGTTGCATCTTTTGCCGTTGAACCTGGGATCGATAATTGAATGGCTTCATTTTCAACGATTTCAATCTCGTCATCCGCAAATTTTGTGTTTAAGTCTTCTTGGTCCCCCCAGACAACTGATGAAGCTCCTGCTCCTTTAGTTGATTCTGCCGTCATAACTGAACGTGCGGCACCATTTGGTAACAGCGTTAGTCCAGCTTCATGTGTTACTGGCGCGTTTTCTTGATTGCTCCCTACATACTCCATGTATGAATCCACAAAAGTAATTTCTGCTCCAGTCAATACATTATTTTGTGTGTTTGACGTAAAGTCAGAAAGACTTACTTGTAAATCCCATCCGGCGTTGGTTCCACGTAAATCTTGTACTTGTGCAAAGGAAACATAAGGGACTTTGTTTTCATCACCTTCGGTGCCACGTAATTGTTGCATCTCTGCGACCATGTTATAAACTTGATCTTGGTTTGAGATCACTTGAGAGCCAAAGTTCATTGTCGCAGCTTTCATAATTGATAAAGGACCAGTTGTTCCAGGCACTTCAGGATCAATTTCTACATCTGGACCTTCTTCAGGATCGATTGGCGGAATCACCTCTAATTCACCATCCTCATCGGTTGCGGCTGTGAATTGAACTTGACCTTCGGTCGTAACTTCTCTTGTCTCATCGGCGAACACAGAGACTGCGCCTCCGGCTAGAATAGTACTTGATAATGCGGCAATTGTTGCTAAACGGATAAATTTCATGTGATAATTCCTGCTTTCTTATTGTTTTAGTTTTATATTTTTCTCCTTTTTCGTTTCCATAAAAGGAAAACGAAACTGATTAGTAGACCACCTAGCCAGATTAGCCATGAATTCACACTTTCATTTGTCTGTGGCAATGTTCCACCAGGTTTTGCGACTTCAGTTATTGGCGGTCTCACAATACTTTCGGGTGGTGTTGGATCAGGTGTGCCGATGGGTTCATACACACCAGTGAAGCCAATATAGCCGTTTGTCTCAACTTGTTGAACTTCTTGGGCAACGGCTATATTGGATGAAAAGACGGTAATCATTAACGTGGCGATAGCCCATCTTTTTATTTTTTCAAACATGTCCCTCCTCCTTGGTTTGTCTCAGAATTCTTCGTTTTTAAGAGGATAATAAAAAAGACATCCGATACCATCGAATGTCTTGAAAAAGTTGTTAGAATAGGTTTTCTATTTTAGAGAATACATAACAAATGTTCATTCTAAAAAACGAAGGTTTTTGGTATATCTTCTGTAAGTTCGTATGCATACTTCTTTCTTACATGACTAAGCTTACATGGAATTTAAAACGATTTAAAATCATTATTTTCATAGACGGATGAAATAACTAAAAAATCACAAAAAAATCCCTATAACACAAGATTTATCATTATAATTTATACTTCTATTGTTTAATATAGAAAAAGGATCAAAAACTTAAAATTTTCTGACCACACCGATTTCAAACGATGAATTTATATTTCTAGGATTCTACAATTCTAATAAATCAAGCTCAACTATAAAGACAGAAAAAACCTCCTTACTAAATAAGAGGTTCTATCTGTTTATTATATAGATACAATTGGTTAACTTACTTTAGGTTAAATCAAATTTTTACTTATGAGCTTTCCGTCGTCTCTTCATCTGCTTCACTTACCTCATCTTCGGTCAAGTAATCAGATAGAAGATCTTTGAGTCGCTCGTCTTTGATCTCAATATTCGCCTCTTCTAACTCTTTTCCAATCACTGAGGATACAAATTCAGGATCATCTAACAAGGTTTGTTCAGCGATTTTCGTTAACTCCTCTAAATACGCATCTTGGTCAGTTCCTTTCCCTTCATTTTCAATCATTTTAACGATGAAATAACTTGTTTGATTTGTCGTCGGATCGATCACAGGAATTACATCTGAAAGTTCGTCGTTTTCTAAAGAAAATGCGACATTTTTTACCTCCGAAGGAAGCTCTTCAGAAGTCGAATCAAACGTGATTTTTCCGCCTTCTTTAGCAGTCCCTTCGTGTTCTGACTGCTCTTTAGCCACGTCTTCAAACACAGTGTCCTCTTTTTTTAGTTCTTCCAAAAGTTCTTTTGCATTTGCTTCATCAGAGACCTGGATCAGTTGTGCCTCTACAGACGGGTGAAAATCTTCCCAAGCAGCGTTTAATTCCGTCTCCCCAATTTCCATATGTGCTTTTATCCCCGCTTCGATCGCTAAGGTTTCTTTGATCATTTCTTGAAAACGAGTTTTGGTCAGTCCGCTTGCTTGTAGGACTTGTTGAAATTGTTCTTTGCCGCCATATGTCTCTTCTTGTTCTGCATACATCTCTTCGATCCTGGCAGTAGAGACAGATTCTCCATACGCCTCCACGAATACTTTTTTAATGATCATCTCTTGGAGTGCCTGTTCATTGGCTTGTTTTCGAGAGCCTGAAAATGAACTGCCCAGTGTGGGATCTAAAAAAGCAGCTTGATAAAAATCATCGACACGGATTTTTCCACCACGCATAGTCGCGATCTCTGGATCTGTAGTACTGCAGCCTGTTAAGAAAGCGAAGCTCAAAACACCTGCAAAAAGGAGAACTGTTTTTTTCATTTTTTTCTTTAACCTCTTTCATTTGTAAAACTGATTTGATACGTTATTTTACTTTTTTCTTTTACCAGCGTTTCGATACATGAATCCTCTGTATGAGGTTATTTTACAGTGTTTCTTCAATGATCGATAATCAATTTTTTCAACTAGGGTAGAAAATTTTGACAGATGGTTCACCTAGACCGGCTTATTTACCAAGGAGTTTAGCTTATCTAACACCCTTGCCCAGTCCTGTCGATCAGGAACTTGTTTCATCAAGACATAGTCCTTCGTCAGACTATAATCAGAGACATAGGGACTATAATTTGTGACGAGTAGGTCCACTTCCTCATGCTTTAGCTGCGCTTCGTTTAGCTCTTTGATCTTCAAGTATCGAATACTATGACGATAGCCCAACAATTGTTGTGCCTGCGCGCGAATATACTGCGTGATCAAGTAATCACCTTCTAAGAGAAACAAGATGGTTCTTTTCGGTGCATAGTAATGAAACAAAATATAGCTATACAATGTCAAACTGACGGCTACATCTTCAAAATAGGCCTCGGACAACCCTAATAATCCTTGGTGCTCGTCCAAAAAATGAATCGCCCGTTTCAATTCACTACTATAATTGGTGATAACAGATACTTTTTCTTCTGCCATCACTTTATTTAGTACTGGACTGATTTGATCATTGTATTTGCGGGTAAGGAAGAACGTATGCAAGAATGGGGCTAATTGATCTTGTTCCCGTTGATCCACACCGGTCGCTCTTAAAAATGTAGTAGTGATCTTCTCTAGTTCGGGCCATTGATTGAATCGCTCAAAAAAGGTTTCTTCCAAATCTTTACGGTTAAGGGTACGTCTACTAATGATCTGGTAATGGATCCAACAAAATTCTTCTTTTGAAAGACAAACACCATAACGTTGTTCAATAGCTCCTTGTAGCGAAAACAATAACTGAAAGTCGCGTTCCTGAACATCGATCGTTTTTAATTGTTCCGGTAAGGTGACTGTCAATCCTTGGCGATTTCTCTCCATCGTGATATAGAGCAGGTAATAAAAAGCCGTCACCGTACATCCAGTCCCTAATTCGTATTCCCCTAAATGCTCAGAAAGTTCTTCTATCAACAGCTCATGAAGATCTTTTGGTGGATGTAAGGTATGAGGGGTTTGAGCTCCTTCATAGTAAAAATCAAAGAAAAACTTTCGAATATTTTCTTCTTTGCCGATGATCGTAACGGGCGTAAAACTTACTTCTAAGTCATAATCGATCAGCGCTTTTTGAGCCAGTACTAAAAAGCGACGCAAGGTACTTTCCGAATAGCTGTAATAGTCAGCTAATGCCGTCAGTGTGTCCACTTCTCCATAAAAGATGTTCCCAATAATCTCAAATAAGACTTCATCAACCAATAGTTCTTGTTTTTGTTCTTGGTAAAAAAGACGATCTGTTTCCTCAAACGTGTAACGATTACTGTTATAGGTAAAGCGTGCGCTTTTCTCAAAATGGGTTTTTAAGTACCCAATATCGGTGATCAACGTTCGTTGCGAAACTTCTAATCGTTCGGAGAGATTCACAATGGTAAAGGTCTGTTCGCGCTCAATCACATTCAAGATTTGAAACCAGCGAGCAGTGACCGTATTACTGATAAATTTCAATTGAAGTTCGCGCATAGAATTTCCTTCCCTTCTCTTCATTCGTTAACTTACTATATACCGAAAGGACTGAAGGTCAAAAAGAAGCGCTTGCCCTTGATTCTTCGGTTCATAGTACTTGAAAGATCAAAGAATGCGGCGGCTCCATGCTTAAGTCATACCCACACAGTTCTTTGGTATACGTCTTGTAATCCGTTTCAATGATGCGAAGGATCTCAGCGGCATCAAACTCATCCAATCGAATCAGTTCGATAAATAACACCAACTTTGCATCGATCCCCATAACATACGGCAGGATGGTCCAAAAGGACTCCTTGGGGAATCTTCTTAGGTAATCCTCCAATTCGCCAAACTGTTTCTCAAGAAAAGCCGTTAATTGGGGATCAAGCGTCTCTTTTTTAATCGGAAGAAGTGCTTGTTCAAATCGGTTTTTATAATCCTCTAAGGTAGTAACTGTAGGCATAGTTATTCTTTCCTTCCTTTTTGTTCGAGTCTGTTATTGTATTTTAGCCATTTGGTCAATTGATCCGTAATCTCTTCTTGGCTAGGTATACTACTCAAGAAGACAGTCTGTTCAATTGGACGATCTTGGCTCCTGTTGGAAATGTACAGCGGTAAGACAAATGGATTTCCTCTGACCCGATCATTTTCGATCAGGTGATATCCTTGGTCCGTGATTGTATACTTGACTTCCTTCTTGATCCAGCGTATCAGCGCTGAAGAACCCGTCAAATCATAGGTGACAAAATAGGACTTCTGTAAGCGTGATTTTTCCTGATCATATTGCCGTAATAAAACCTTTAAAAGAGCCTGTTCGTGAGAAAGACTTTTCAGGTTTTCTTTCAAGGGTAGGTATTGTGGCAATTGAAAGAAACGACTCATCAAATAGATCAATGTTTTGAAAAAATGAATGATCATGCTTTCGAATTGTTGGACCGGATAGCTTTCATCGATCCAGGGAGAAAATTGCCGAAGAAACGCTTTTTGGATAAGCGGGTTTATAAAGGGATCTTCCGACAATGACAAGACAAACAAGGCCGCTTTTTCTCGTTCAGGCAAAGAAACCGACACCGCTTGATCAAGTGCCTGAACGGTCAAGTGTTGTAGCTGCAGATCTTCAGGAACCTCTTCTAGCAAATGTCCTTGTCGTACCCGCATAGTTGTCACTTTATACCATTGATTGAATAAATGTAGGTCCAGTGTCCATGGGCTTTCATCTAATAAATGGGACATGGAACGATACGCGCGTACTTTTTCATCTAGCATTTTGGGATACAAGGGCAATCGAAAATAAAAATCATAAATAAATTGGCGAACCGCAGGTTCTGAACCAATCAACGTATTGGTTGCATCGATGGTCACCCCATACGTGCTGCGTAAAAACTTAGCGAGTTGTCGTTTCATCCGATTAAAACTCGCGGACGGTAATTTCAAGTAAACGGCCAACGTCTGATTCGGTTCTTTTTTGTCTTCCAGGATTCGATCAATGTATAGAAAAAGTGGCTCTTTCTCAAGCAATGCCTGTTTCTTTTCCATATATCCGCTAGGGTCTAAAAAAGAAAAATGAATCCCCACATCATTGCCTAAAAGAAGGATCGTTGGCCCAAAATACATTTTAAGGTCTTTCAAATCGGTATGGATCGTTCGCTTGGAACAAACTAACTGTTCTGATAATACAACCGCGGTGGTGTGTTCTTGTTCTTCCAAGGCAGCTAACAGTTCCAGCCAACGCCGTGTTTTCATGTGATAGATCAAAGCATAAAAAAAGTAGTCATGATTGATCCCTTCTTTCCTTTCAGAATAAAAAGGGGAAAAAAGTCTCCTCTCTCCCCTTTTAAAATAAAAAGACTAATTTTCAGGTACAGCGCTCAGCTCCCAAACCAGCGTTGCTTTGTAATGAGTGGCTTCGGGATTGGCTCCTTTCGGGACATCTAAGGCGACACTTTCTCCTGCCGTTTCACTATTTCCAAAACGATAGACCCAGGTGCCGGTTCCTTCATCTCCCTGGGCATAAAGCAACACGCGGCGGACATTTGGCACAAGTGTGAGCGGATTGGTCTGTTGTAAATGCGGCTCATCTCCTCCTTGAGCCGAGGCCACCTGTTGGTTCATCAGGCGCAAACGCGCCCCCGCCAAGCCTTGACCGTTCGCTCCTTCAAATTCACCTCGTTGGGTAACTGCTAATTGCCAGCCATGACGATCTGTGTCTGGACGTCGGTCACTGATCTGCACATAGTTCGGCCGTTCTTCCGACTCATTTATTGTGCCATCTTCGTTCAACAAGCGTTGCGGTTGTGCGTAATAGGTTTGATCATGTGCAGAAATAGCTTGGGTGCCAAAGTTGAAGGACGAGACGAAATCAATACTTAGTTGACCTTGACCTTCAGGCAATTCTGGTTTATTTTCTGGAAAAACCTCGGTTTCTGGTTCCAATGGATCAACAGGATTCTTCGCTTCAGTAGTATATTCAAATTTAATAGTCTTGTTATCACTTAAAACACCCTTTTGACTATTAGAATCGCTGTTTAATATATATCCCGGGATTTCAATTGCCTCTATAGTATATTTTTCACCTTTGATACCATAAAATTGATTATTTTCATGTATACTTTTTCCATTTTCATCTACATATTCTATTTCTAAATTTATTTTTTCTCCCGCATAGACTGAGTTTATTGACGATTCTCCTACTACTTCTTCTGAAAGAGCAAATAGTCTGGCTGTTATGGTATATGTCGAGCTCTGTGCTATAAATGATACTTCTGGTAAGCCACTTATTCCAGTTGACGAATTTAAACCACCTGAACCAGCAAAAGTTTCTCCTTCATAAACGATTAGACCTCTACGTGAATTTCCAGTGAAATCACCTCTGACTAAGTACTCTTTTCCTGGTACTGTTTGAAAATGTTGTCCTGCAATTAATGTTGTATTCTCCTCGAGTTGAACATTCAAACCTTGATTTTCAGATTGTTTTCTAAACAAAATCTTATCAGTTACTTCACTCTCATCCAAAGCATATCTAAATTCATTACTATCATCCAAAACATTCGAAATACCCAATTCTCGTATTCTGCCAAGTACACCTGGACCTATAAAAAGCGACCAACCTTCAATTAATTGATCATCATGGCTATAATTAAATAATGGATTATGAAATTCAGTAAAGTAACTAAGTCTTGAAGCTTTTTTTGTATATTCTCTTATTTCTTCTTTTAATTCCTCTTGTCCAGCTAGATCATTCTCGGACGATTCTATTTCTTCGACTGGGACTTCCTCACTCGTCTCTTCTTTCTCACTGATCTCTAGATGAGCCGTCGTTTCTTCCACCGACAGTTCATAGTTTCCCACCTGTTCAACTACTAAAGGAAGGAGAAATGAATTTTGCGCACGCTTTGACTGAACGATCCATTCGTTAGGCTGTGCTCCTTCCTCAACTGAGATCCCTGTTGGTAATTGATCTTTCAAAAGCGTTGCTTCTTTTGGTAAGAAGACTCGTGCTTCAGACACTTCTTGGTCAGAAAAGAATGTCACTTGAAGGGGTTCCTCTGCCGTTCCTTGCATCCGAGGACGAGTGAAGAAGAAGCGCGGATCACTGATCTGTTCTTCCTCCAGATAGTTTTTCATTGGTGGTAGTTCCACTAATTCTTGTTCCTCAGTGTCCATCGTTGTCTCTGCGTAGACCATGCCGACAGGCATAAATACCGCTTGTATAATCAAGAGGGTCGTTCCTAACACAAGCATCAGTCGGTTAAATCTTGTGGTCATTTCATTCACTCCTTCTTACTGTTCTTGCTCGTTTGCTCTTGCTTTCTTCTTTTGAATCAGTAGATACAAAATGACGCCAATTAAAAGAACAACTAAGATAATTGAGCCAATCATCCACCAGTTCAGGCTTGTATCAATGGTTACATCCGCTCGATTCAATGCTCTTGCTTCCTCTGCTTCAATGGTAAAGGTCCGCTCCCATGTCCACTCTTCTTCACCAGAGGTTGCTTTTAAGTTCAATACATAGTCACCACTTTGAAAACGATCCCCTTCTAACGAGATGGGGAAATCAAAGTTAGAATTAGGCGCCATCTGCATCATTTCTTCACTGGCTTCATAGAGAACCTCGTCTTCTCCTACTCGTTGAACCGTTGCTTCTACCGCCATTCGGTTGACGAAAGTGGGCGTAAAGTTCTGGATCGTTGCACTGATCACATTTCGATAGTTTAATTGATCCGCGAATACATCAAGTAACTCAAGATCCGATTGGATCGAATCCCGAGAATTACTGACAACGACACCGATGACATACGCAAATTCATTTTTGATCGCCACACCTTCCTCATTGCTTGTCGCTTCTTCTTGTTCCTCTTTGACTTCCTTAATCCGTAGACCACCAGCTAGAAACCCTGCAAATGATTCTTTTGGCATATGTAAAGGAACACTAATTGTTTTGGTTTCATTTTCTGCTAATTCAATGGCACCCGAAGGGGCGATCAATTCATCCAATGAATACATCAGACTATTATCTGGTTCTTGGGCATCTTTCCCATACTCAACGACCCCATGCACATTGGTATACGCAGTATGTGGGGTTACTTGTACTTGAATTGGTTCACTACTAGCATTTTGTAGTTTTAATGCTAAAGTTTCGGTTTCTCCTACGCCTAGATTCAAATCAAAGTAATTAGTCGATCCTTCAATTTGGCTTTCAGGAAATTCAGGGGTGACATAAAAAGAGAGGGTTTCCTCCGCTTGAGCGACTGATGGGAAGACAAAAAAAAGTAGAGAAAACAAAGGAAGTAGCCACCAAGTGGCTTTCATAGGACGATGAATTAAGTTTGATTGTTTCAATGAGTGTCTCCTTTCTGATAAAAACAGCGTCACAAGTTTCCTGTGACGCTGCCGAGAGTTTCAAAACAAGTGCCTTTAAATGTCTTATGCGTCGTCTCCTGGTGTTGACGTTAACTCCCAAGTCAAAGTTGACGTATACGTTGTTGCATCTTTGGCTGTAGAACCTGGAACAGATAGTTTGATCAATTCATTTTCAACAACTTTAATCGTATCATCCGCAAACTTTGCATCTAGATCTGCTTGGTCTCCCCATACCACCGATGATGCCCCCGCACCTTTTGTTTGGGCTGCAGTCATTACTGAACGCGCCGCACCATTTGGTAAAAGTTTTAATCCAGCTTCATGTGTTACTGGCGCGTTTTCTTGGTTGCTGCCTACATACTCCATGTAAGAATCGACAAGAGTGATTTCTGCTCCAGTCAATATATTATTTTGTGTATTTGACGTAAAGTCAGAAAGGCTTACTTGTAAGTCCCAGCCGGCATTCGTTCCACGTAAATCTTGTACTTGCGCAAAGGAAACATAAGGGACTTTGTTTTCATCACCTTCGGTGCCACGTAGTTGTTGCATCTCTGCGACCATGTTATAAACTTGGTCTTGGTTTGAGATCACTTGAGAGCCAAAGTTCATTGTCGCAGCTTTCATAATTGATAAAGGTCCGGTTGTTCCAGGCACTTCAGGATCAATTTCTACATCTGGACCTTCTTCAGGATCGATAGGTGGAATAACTTCAGGTTCTCCATCTTCATCAGTTGCAGGTGTGAATTGAACTTGACCTTCAGTCGTAACTTCTCTTGTCTCATCGGCAAACACAGAGACTGCGCCTCCAGCTAAAATAGTACTTGATAGTGCGGCGATTGTTGCTAAACGGATTAATTTCATGTGATAATTCCTACTTTCTTATTGATTTGTTTTTTTATATTGGTTGGTCTTTCGTTTCCATAAAAGGAAGACGAAACTAATGATGAACACTCCTAGCCAAAGGAGCCATGAGTGTGTCTCCACATTTGTTTGCGGCAAAGAACCGCCTGGTTTTGCGATATCTTGAATCGGTGGTTGTTCAATTACCTCAGGTGGTTTAGGATCTGGTGTACCAATCGGTACATAGATTCCAGTGAACCCGATCGATCCTTCTGTTTCAACTGTTTGTACTTGGGTAGCCTGACTTTGTTCTGGTAGCCCAATTTGAATGAAAATACCAACGAACAGCAGTATCCAATAGCGTTTTCTTTTTTTCATTTCCCTCCCCTTTGCATTTTCGTCCCAAAATTCTTCGTTTTTTAGAATGAATAAATCGTATGTACTCTTTTTTTGATAAATACCAGCAGAATAACAATTCCGAGCTATTTTATTAATTTAAATAGCTCTTTTTTTCACATTCTCATAAACGAAGGTTTTTGATAAAAATGAAATTGTCTTTTTGACAGGTTTTACTGTATCATCGTTTGAAAAAAACCGTAAATCAACATTTGCACTATTACATGAAGAATTCTAAAAAAGCCCATCATAACAATGTTTTACTGGATACTAATTTTTAAATTAAAATATAAATATCCAAACATAATTGGTTTTATTCAATGACAATTAAAAAAAAGGATCAAAAACTTTTAAGTTTCTGACCCTTTTTTATTCCCTGAATAGTCTACAAAATATGAAATTTTCAACTATTCTTATTTATGGCATTTTTTCTTTCAATTATAAGATTGGAAAAGTATTCGGTTTGCTTTTTGGTCTTTAAAGAGTTTACTGCATGATTAACTAATTTTTCTACAGCCACTTCCCCATACTCTTCTTTTATAAAATTTATAAAAGGAATACTAGGCCTGTAAGCCCGTGCTAATACGTTCTGAGAATATTTAATCTCTTCTACTTTTAAATACCCTTTATCTAACAAGCTTCTTATCACAGCAGCAGTCGTATTTTTGTTTAGTTCTGGAAGTCTTTTTAATATTTCGTGTTTAGTTAAAGCCTGATTGAATTCATAAAAATAGTAAAGAAGTTGATATTCAGATTTACTTAATTCTAACATAATAGCCCCTTAACTTTTTTTCGATGATTCTCTATTTGTAAAATATAAAAACGACCACTAGCCAATACACATATGTACCTTGCCATTAGTTGCTTGGGCAGAAAAAACTTAAACATATGAAGTTAATAACACTACTGATGATAAAGATCACTATAGCCAAACAGTTAAGATTACAACGATTAAAAGTGTATTTAGATCTAACATTTATAGCCACGCATACCACTTTTTCATTTAAAAAAACTTTATGCATAATACGATTACTGAAGCAAGCTATCATTAAATTAATGCTTCAAAAACATTGAATTTGGTAGAGATGAGTAGACTATATCAAATAGATTGTCTGAAACAGTTGAAAAGAAATTATATTATTTTAAGTATTAAAAGCATATCGTTTTCTACGAATATTTAAATAACTAAGAGGACGATATGCTATTTGAATGACTATTTAAAACAATAAGATTAATTTTCTATTTGAGTTTTAAATTCTATGTTCTCTAATTTATTATCCTTTATTCTATAAACTTTATCACAGAGTTTATTTATATCTTCTTTATTATGACTAGCTATTAATATAGTAGCTCCTTTAGTAGCTATTTTCTTAAATAAAGATCGCATTTTTTCAACACTTTCTTCATCTAAAGCATTCATAGGTTCATCCAATAAAATTACTTCTTGTTTTTCCATAATTGCTTGAGCAATCCCAAGTTTTTTCTTCATTCCTAAAGAGTAATGTTTAACTTTTTCATCTTTTCTATCGATTAGTCCTACTTCTGATAGTATTTCAAATATATCAGCATCTGATATCTCATTTTTAATACTAGAAAGTAATTTAAGATTTTCAAACCCTGTAATATCTTCTAAAAAAGATGGTTCCTCTATAAGTACCCCTAATTTATCAGGTAGTGCATTATTTCTCGTTATATTAATACCATTCACAGATATATTTCCTTTATCTGGAATAATAAATCCAGAAATAAGTTTAAATAATACACTTTTTCCAGATCCATTTTCACCAACGATACCAATTATCTCGTTAGCTTGACACTGGAAATATAAATCTTCGAAAATGATATGCTTTTTAAATTTCATACTCACATTGTCTAATTGTATTACACTTTCTATAGTTTTCAATAATATCACTCCACTCCTAATTTCTTCAGATTAAACAAATTTAGATATCCTATGATTAAATTTTGTATACTAAACCATAAAAGATTTGGCACTAATGATTCTTTTTCCAATAAGAATAAATTAGTTCTATAAACAGTTAAAATTCCTGTGTTAAGAAATAAAAAATGATTTTTCCCAAAAATGAAAAATGAATATATATAAATTATCAGTAGAAAAACAATTGTTCCAAACGCTAATGTCTCTTTTCTTAACTTAGCTTTAACCAGAATAAAAATGTTTATAAGACTAAAACTAGTAAGCATATTTAATAGACAAAATAGCATTGTTTCTTTTGAAATTAATAAGAAAAAAATCTCGGATAGGCTGCTATTGAAAAGCGTAAAAGCAGATAAATATACCACAAGAATAATAACTGCTATCCCCCAATATAGTATGGATAGAATTAAAGAAAAGAAAATAGAATTATAATACAAATTACATCGACTCTTAAGTCTGATAATGGCTAGATACAAATAGGCATTGTTACTAAAACTAGACGCTGCCGAAAATCCATAAACATAGGTTAGATGTAATACTAAAAATCTTATAATTGTTAAAAAAGAAAAATCTTGGTAGGAAATACCGTTAACGATTGACTTATAAATTAAATCTGGTTGATCACCGACATCGATTAATGTAGAAATATAAATAATTAAAATTAATATAATGCTTGATGAGATAAATTTTTTGCTATTTAATTGTGCAAAATAGATTTTTTGAAACCGTAAAATGCTATGCATCCTAATCTCCTAGTTTAGTATTTTTGTATAGTATATATAGAGATGAATAGTTAGCTACTAAAAGGGATAGCCAATACAAAAAACTTATAGAAATTGAAATAAACTGGCCATTTGCTCTTTCAAAATAAATCAAATAATGATTAATAGGCATCATAATTTTAATTAAGTTATTTGTAGGTGATTTAAAAAAGTATGCTTGCAGCCCAATCATACCAAATATAATTAAAAAGCTAATTCCTTTCTTTTTTAGTAACACAAACAAAAAATTAAATAAATTCCCAATAGTTAATAAGTATAAAAAGAAAAATAGAAAGGCAAGCCCTGTTTGAAATACGGGAGAATAATTAGTATTTGGTATAGCTTGAAACGTATTTTTAAAAAAATTAACTAATTCTTGACTCCAACTATTATTAAATCTCAACTCATAGATTCCTAATATTGAACTTATGAAAAAAATCCCAGCCATATAATAAAAAGTAACTTTCAAAACTAAATTGATATCTGAAATAAATAGAAATTTTCTATTCGGTATCCTACTAAGATAAAGATAATTATTGAGGTTAAATGAAAACTGCGAATTTATTGTGATTAGATAAAGCAGTGGAAAAGCAAAAATTGTGGAATAAAGATTTTGAAAGTTATAAAGTAGCCACATGAAAAAATTTCTAGTTGGTGTTTCCAAAAAAAATTGATAGTAAGAAAAACAAATTACTATGAATAATAAACATACAAATAATATAATATGACGATTATTTTTAGATAATCTTATAGCTTCTGTTCTTCGAATCATATGTTTTAAATTTCCTTTTTGCGATTTTTTTAATAGCCCACAAATGAAAGTCGATAATAAATAGGAATGCTAACTGCAAAAGATACATAAAATAGTCCTA
>NZ_VHIL01000032.1:0-14491 GCF_006491895.1 Enterococcus sp. OL5 | reverse complement strand
TAAGTCAACAAATTCAGAAATTCTATTCACTAAGTTTTCATCTGTCTCATTCAGTGCAATTTTGTTATCATTATTTACTACAACTTGATTTATTTTTAAGGGTTTAAATTGATCGGAAGTTACTTCATAATACACAGCATTATTCCCATTTGTATAATCAGCTATATTAGTCGATTCTCTAAGAATATTCCACTCTCTATTAGCTAGCAGACTATTTTCATTTTCTTGATTGTTTTTAAAAATATGCCAGCTCTCCACAACACTCCCCACTTGTGCATCAACAAGATTATTTCCACCGTTTTGACTAATAAACTGTTCATATAGATTATCGGGTGTCTCTTGTCCATTCATCTCAAACTTAAAATATGGCTTAACTTTATCTATGTTGAACGAGTCTTCTTCACTATAGATAGAAAAAACTGAAAAAAGATTGTTTCCAATCTGAGATAAAGCGGGACTTGTTAAGCTACTTGCGCCTTGACCTGGAACGTATGAAATTCCTTCCCCTGGGTGTAAAGTAAAAGCTCCTACTTAACGAAATCCGTTCGAACTCCACCATGATCCTGAAACATTAATTGTATTGCCCCAGACTATCGTACATGGAACTGTAACTTCTGTTGAAAATGTTTGATAAGTTATTCTTAATTGTAAATTGCGTGTTCCAGGTACCATAGGTGTTGTATATGGTTCAGCTAATTCGACCGTATAGTCATTTGTGTCTAATTGATTCCCATTAAACAAAACTTTATCAATCATTTGCGCCAGATCCAGCTGCACTACTGATGTCCCTAAAAGCAACTCTTGCGGTCGAACTTCAACTGCTAGATCATTAATTTTTGAATACGTATACGTTACGTCCTGTGCTGAGGTGGAAAAAGACAACTGGTCAAAATCGGAAATAAGCTGTCCACCAACGCTTGCAGAAACCTCTTGAAACGAGTAACCATCAATAATTTCAGGAACAATTAAATGAGTTTCACCTGGCATACCTTGAGTTGTTTTACTTGGCATAAGCTCATTGCCTTCTGAGTCAATAAAGTGTTCTTTAACAGTACCTAATTTAAGTTTTACAGCCTCTCCAAAACTTGGCACCTCTGTCCTGATACCATCATATGTTTTTATCGCAACATCTGCTGTACCAAAAGATATATATTCTCCACTAATATATTTTTCATAGTTGAATTTTTCACTAATTGTGTACTCAACCGTAAATATTCGCGAACCCATTACTCCATTGATTCCAGTATAGCAATTATAATATTTACTGTTTCCATTTAGAACGTCAAATCCTTCAGAAGCCAACTCTTTGTTTAACTCTTCTTTCGTCACTGTATGAGAATAAAACGCGGTACTTCCCAGAATCGTTTTAACACTCATACTTATTTCTTCGTTAATTTTCGGGTCATCTATTCCAATGAATATAGTATACGAACCGCTCCAAACAGGCACCTCAGAATCTATTTTCATAACTGTTATTTGGGTATCAATTTGCCATTCCTCAATAGTATAAGCTTCTACCACAATATTACTTATACTTCTTGTATCCTTTTCAAAATCATTCTCTGAATTTATATCCGACTCAATATCTTTAGTGCCAGTTGTTGGCACCTCAAACTTTTCATCTTCACCAGTACTCTCTTCTACCGCTAGAGTAGCTTTATCGCTCATTTCTTGTCTTGAATCGCTTGTCTCACTCTCTGAATACTCGCTTTCTTGGGCATGAACGATCATACCTAAATGATTTAAAGACATGACACAACTAATTAGTTGCACAAGCAACAACAGGAAAGAAACTTTATTTTTCACGTTGCTTCCTCCTTTCGCTATACTTAGATAGGCAGCTTAACTAGTATCGTTCTAGTCAGCTGCCATTCATTTCCTTTTAATATGGGATTAGTTTGTAGCTGATGGATCTGCCACTAATTCCCAGACAATAGAACTCGTGTAATCAGTATTGTTTTTTAGGGTATTTGCCGGAATGTCTAGCGTAACGCCATCTGTTCCCCCTTCACCATTTGCTTTTCCTATCGCCAAGGACCACAATCCGACACCTTGCGTTGATGAAGCTGTCGCAACAGCTTGTTCCGACTCATTCAATACAATTGTATTCGGATTTACGGTCGGTGCGGCTATACTCTCACTTGCATATCGAAGGCCACCAATCGACAAACTTGCTCCTTGCAGTTCATTGCCATCCGCATCTTTAAACTGCTCAGGTTGGCTCACCCGTAATTCCCATCCTTGTCGTGAAGTTCCTCGCAGATCTTCGGTCGTGACAAAAGGAACCCTACCTACTTCAGAACCATCTTCTGTCCATAACTGATCCAGTTCCGCAGAAAGCGTGACGGCACTTGCAGTATTCTTTATTGAGCCAAAAGAAAAGTCAGAGATATAATTAATTCTTAATTGCCCAGGGTTTGGATTGATTGGAATTTCCGGATCAAGCGGGTTATCTGGGTCTTCTGGGTCAGGTACAACAACGTCTGGATTATCATTTTCTACAATCGTTACGGTCCCATCTGTTGTTGCTTTGGTAGAACTATCATAACTTACTGCCTGGGCTATCAATTGATTACTCATGAACAAGCTGCCTAATAATGTTGCTGCTGCAATGGTCAAAATCTTTTTTTTCATAATATATTCCTCATTCCTTATCTTTATAATCTATTTTTATTTCTTACTTATTTTCTCTACCCTCCTTTTTATATTTATATAAAAGCAATACGGATAAGAGAACCATCCCTCCCACTATCGCTAGTATTACATAGAGTGTTTTCGAAGATTCCACCGACACATTCACTGCGCTTTGATTTAATTTTTGTGACTCTTGTGCACTGACAGTAAATTTTTTTGTGAACTCATACTCTTTTTCATCCGCTACCACTACCAGCTTTAACAGATAATTGCCGGCTTTTATAGGGCTGTCTCCCGTTGGTATTCCAAAAGAAAAATTCGAGTTGGGAGCCATACGCATATTTGAGACTTCAGAACGATACAGAACTGTCTCGCTGTCCGACCGTGTAACTTCAGATTTAACTGCTAAATCTTTTACTATTTTTGGTGCACTATTTTGTAGATTTGCTTCTATGTAATTTCGGTAATTCCGCTGACCGACACTTACATCGTTCAAATGAAGGATATTTTCAACGCCCGCTGCATTTTTCTGATTTAACAGTATACCAATTGTATAGGCGACCTCATGTGTAACTGTTTTTTCTTTTGGATGATTACTTTCTTGAGAAAATCGAATCCCACCCAATATATCACCTTGCCAGTCCGTTTCTGGAAATTGGATTTCCGCCTCTACTATCTCAGAATTTCCTGCTGGAAGAGTGAGTTTTTCTGTACTCGTGTGTACTAAATCACTTATTTTATAAACTAAACTTTCGTCATACGTCTCTTGTTGAAGATAGCTTGGCAAGCCATTTTTATTGGTAGATGCGGGATTGACTGCGACATTTATACTTATTTCTTCATCAGACGAATTTGTTACTTTAATGAACACTTTTTTTGTTGCTCCAGGTTCTTCCATAAAATGATAAAACCCTTGGCTTTCTGAATTCCCTTCACTATCTAAGGCTTCTACCGAAAAGTTATTTATGCTCTCTGCTTTAACAAGTATGTCATTGAAACAAAGTATGCCGAATGATAGAAAAACCATGGATAGATAGATCATTACTTTTTTACTCATCCCTCGATTCCTTCCTTCTTGGTATAAATTCTTTTCTTACGACTTTCTTTCTTTTTAAGAATCACCTATACTTGTGGTATCACTAATCAAACTTAGGTTTCGGTTCATCTGTACATACGTTTCATACAAGAAGTTGTAAGAACATTCACTAATTTACCAGCAGCTGAGCGAAAAGAAAAGGTCAGTTTCTGCAAATGTATTTGCAAAAACTGACCTCAAAAGATACTATACAACTATTTTCCCATACAAAAGGAGGCGGTAGTAAGATGTTAAACCTTCTACCTGTAAAAGAACAACACCTCATAAAGCTTTTAAACCTGTTAGAAAACAAAACTTATAATGCGACATCGTTACAACAGATTTTACAGATAAACTATCGAACATTAACTTCTCTGATTGCTCATACCAATCTGATAATCGCTCCTATTAAAATCGATAAAAATCAAGCGGGTTATTATCAATTAATTATCCCTCCAGCCTATTCTATACGTTACTGTTATCAGGTAATATTGGCTAATAGCATTGAATTTACTATTATTGAAGCCTGCTTTTTTGAAAAGCTTTCTTTGTTAACTCTCTCTGAGAAACTATTTATTAGTGAATCTACTCTTAAAAGAACGATCCAAAAGATTAATAGCGTACTAAAAGAGATTCATGTTCGTATTGATACTAAAACCATGCGCGTAGTCGGTGAAGAAACTCAAGTTTGTAATTTCATTATCTCCTTGATCTTAGAAAAATATAATGATTACACCGTTTTATTCGATCAAGAAATGATGGTATTCGTTGAAAACTTACTCTTTGAATGGGAAAAAGAAGCTGCTACAACCCTTCAATTTCCAGAATTAAAAAAAAATAAAACTTTGGTTACTTGTCATTTTTTACAGAATTAAACAAAATAAAGGAATCCCCTCTTCTACTTTTGACAACAAAACCAAAAGATTTTTCTCCATAGTATCTTCGATTATTTTTAGAAAAAGGCCATCTGATCTTATAGCCAATGATTTGGAAATACAATTAGTGAAAAAACTATTTTTCAAATATAGAATTTTTAATTATAATGATCTGAATGAAAAAGCTAAGACGAACAAGAAGCTTCAAGAAAAACACGAATCTTTTCTTCGTATAATCACTCAAATAGAAAAGCATTTTTCGATTTCTATAAACGAATATAAACCACAATTATTAGTTGATCTATGCAATGTAGCTATTCTACAAATTGGAAAGCCATACGTTTTATTTGATGAAACAGCTGCTTTCTTAACAAGATTATCTGATCATAACAATGGGATTTTAATAATTTTAAAAACTATTTTTAAAGAAAACCTTCAGGTTATGGAAGAATATGAATTAAATACGTATCTTTATATGTTAATCACGCATTGGCCAGACTTGTTGTTATCATTACAAAAAAATCAAGAAAAGCTGCCTGTTTCTCTGGTCTTTGATTCTGATAGCGCTAATATCTTTTTTATAAAAAATATATTAGAACTGAGCTTTCCGAACATGTTTCTTTTTACCGTTGAACAAAATTATACCCATCTTTCGGATTTAGAAAATAGAACACTGCACCAGCTAGTTATTACTAATATTCCTAATCTCACCTTACCAAATAAAGAGACTATTTGTATTTCCTTATATCCTACGGACAGAGAGTTAGAAAACATTTATCACTACTACTCCAAAAACCGAGTGAACGATATGCTAGTTGAGTGATCCTATCAAAAAATGCTTCGATAATAGATAAAATTTGATGATTACAGAGATCTCTTACAAGACCTTTCAGAAGAAGAAAACTCTGATAATCAATAACGTTCTCTCAACTTCTTCTGGTGACTGTAGATATTGTGTTTCTGCTGTAGCAGATTGACATGGGGAAACAATTCTGCTGAAAAAAGAGTAAGAAGGAATACTTTGTACGTTTTCAACAATCCAACAACCATATACCAATGGTTATGCGCTGAAAATAGCAGGGTTATACCTATAAAAACTGTCGAACCCTTGAGCTCTCAAAGTTATTTTTTCCACCCAATACATTCGATCACGAATTACATCAGAAAGAAGATTTATCCATTTCTATTCTTTCGAATGAGCTTAGAGTCACCCTCTGACAACCAATAAATGGTAAAACAAGCGAGCCGAGTGAAGGATTCGCTTGTTTATAATCAATTCTTTTTAATTTTACCTAGGATCACTTCAAATGTTTCAAAGGTATCTATGTCTAGCTAGCATAGCCACAACAAATATTTTTTCTTCTTCCATTATCGATCCCCCAAAAAAGAGCGCTGCCTGAAACTTCAATAACGGGCAGCGCAAGTCTAATTATGCAGATCTAAATATAGCATAACAAACATTTCTGAATAAAGACCAACACACAAACTATTGAAATAGATCCGAATGGCTACCTGTACGCTCAAAAATGATTGTATTATCATAGTAGTAGAAGATAACCACACAGTCACTATTTCGACCACCTACATGTACTTCCCAGCGTTTGGGAACGAAATGTTTTGGTTCTAACGAGTGAAGTTTGTACTCAGTGCCTAGCTCTTCTTCATCAATAAGTAGTTCCATAGCGACTTGTAATTTCTTTATAGGCTTACCTTGCTTAATTAACTTTTTAACATCTTTATCAAACCGTTTCGTCGTCCTATAATTCAGCATGCTCTTCCTCAAATGCTTCTTTTTTCATTCTAGTAAAATAATCGTTCACATCTTCTTGGTTGGACAAGTCACTTTTTTCTATTATTTCTTTGGTTTCTTTAAAAGCTTGCAAAGTCTCATTCGTAGGTTGATGAGTATATACTTCTTTATTCCTCAATCGGTCACCGTCTTTAATGATTTTTCTTCAGTAACTTGCTTCTTAATTCGCTTTAAAGTGGATAAAGAGATTCTCATCTTTTTTCCACGTCTCTCATACTGTGCGTTTCCATTAGCTCTAATGCCAGTTTGTAATGATTATTCAGTACACGTTTTGGACGACCTTCTTTATAGTTCTTTTGATTGGCTCTATGCGATTGTTTACCCTCTTGTGTTCGGGTAACGATTAAATTTCGTTCAAACCGCGCAAAACTTCCAAGCATGTTCATCATCAGTGTCTGCATTGAAACATTTTTATTTGATTCAAAGGTGAGGGAGTTATCTAAAAAAGTAATGTTTACGCCAGAGCTGTTCAACTTAGATATAATGCCATTTAAATCGACAATAATTCGAGCCAAACGATCAATTTTCGTCACTAAGACGAGATCACCTTTTTCTACTATTGATAGTAGTTCTTCTAATTCTTTTCTACCTTCTTTTTTGTACCCGTATATTTTTCACTAAAGATTTTATCAGTACTAGCATCTTCTAATTTAAAAATTTGCGTTTTGTAATCTTAATTGCTGGCACTGTATTAGCATAGCCGTAAATTGCCAAATTTCGCTCACTCTTTCTGGACATAAGTTTCTGACACCTGTCAAAGTCAAGTATATCAACCCAATGTGAAAGGAGGCGTGACATAAGTTAACTAGTTACGCTTTCCAAAAAATAAGGAGCACTCGGAAATCATAAGATTTTTCGAGTGCTCCTTATTTTTTTTATTCATTTACTACAAATTATCTTCTAATCAATCAAGCAACTCCAAATAAAGAAAGTAAAATTCCTAACACTACAACTAAGGCAATTAGTAATGCAAAATTCATCTTTTTCTTTGATAACAACCAAAAACATAGCAAGGTGAACGCAAGGGGAACTATCCCTACAAAAATTTGATCTAGAACGTCTTGAACAACTAACTGTTGGCCACCACCAAGATTAAATTTCAAGGTCGTTTGAAGAGAAACATTGCTTGCCGTCATTCCACCCATCATAATTAAACCTAGAATGCTTGCCGCTTTTGTCAATACATTAATCATTCCAGAGGAATACAACTCTTCAATATATTTTGCACCCACAGTAAAACCGAATTTCGTCAATTGCCAACGTGTAATCAATGATGGAATATTATAAACTAAGAGAAATATTAACGGTGCTAAAGGATTTCCTTGCTCGCCAAATGTCATTGCTATTCCTGCGGCTACTACACGAAGTACGCCCCAAAAAAGAGTATCTCCAATTCCTGAAAAGGGGCCCATTAAACTAGCTTTTACCGTATTAATTGAATCAGCATTAAAGTCCTCCTTTTCACTATTTTCCTTTTCCATGGAAGCTGCTAATCCCATAATAAATGTTCCAACATTCGAAGTCGCATTATACCAAGCGATATGACGTTTTAATGCTGCTGTGCGATCTTCCTGTGTTTTATAGTACTTATTAATAAACGGCATCATAGCATAACAAAAACCGCTACCACCTTGTTTGGCGTAATTAAAAGGTGCAAATACTGTACATGATCTAAAAAAAATCGACTTCAGCATCTTTTTTTCATCGTTAGAAACCATTAAATTTTCGCTCATGATAAAAAGTCCTCCTCCTCTAACTCTGTCACATCTCCTTCAACTGTTGATGGCACTCCTGATTGTTTTATCTTTAATACTTCTTGGTCAATACCAACTTGAACAACTGCTACAATCACTCCTAAAGTTGCTACTGCAATCAAAGGTAGTTTCAAGTAAGCAACGCAGAGAAAACCTAATACATAATAAACAGCTAGTTTGTTCGACCAAACCATTTTCAGTAGCATGGCAAATCCAACTGCTGGTAACAATCCAGCTACCACACCAAGCCCGTTTGTAATAAATTCTGGTAAATTATTAACAAAATTTGATACTGGAGTTGCTCCAGCTAATACGGCAATAAAAATTACGATAGCAAATACAAGATATTTAAAAAGCCAAACACCATAATGCAAAAATACTATTCTTTTTTCGTCTCCAGCTTCAGCAGCTTTATCAAAAGCACTTCCAAATCCCGCACATAGAATATTCATTCCAATTTCCAATAATCCACCCAGAAGACCTAGCGGAACAGCAATTGCTAGTGCGAATTTTGCATCTCCACCACTTAAAATAGCAAATGCAATAGCAAGTGTCGTACCGAATGAAGGGTTAAGAGAAACAGCACCACCCACGTTGACAGCTCCAATGAATAGAGCTTGCAATGCCGCCCCTAAAACTAACCCAGTGTGAAGATCTCCCAATAATAGACCTACAAGTGGCCCCACAACAATTGGTTGATCTGCCATATTTTGAGCGAGTAACCAATTTCCGCCAAAGCAAATGAAATAGGCAATTGCGCATAATAATGCCGCAGTTAATGTAGACATAAGCATTTCCTCCCTTTATTTATTATTTAACATTTCTTCAATTTTTTTCTCTGAATTATCTGGAATTATTTGATGAACAATCTTCAAATTAGGAATTTTGATCAATCGATCTAATGCCTCCTGCTCCTTCTTGCTAAGCAAAATTGATGAACCTAAGGCCATTTTTTGCTCTTTAGGAACTCCATCGAACCGCCCAACATTAGCTAGATTGACTCGTTCGATCACAGTCCCTAAAGCTTGTGCCAATCTTTCAGCATCAGTCACATTTCCAACAATGACCATAAGATTGGCTTCTTGTGCTTTAGGATTGCTAAAAAAATCAATGGTTTCGTCAACCGACCTAATTAATGCTTTAATATCAGAAGGCAAAGCCATTTTTAAAGACATTTGTTGCGTCTTGTCTTGACTCGCAGCATCACTCGCAACTACAATTCTTTTTATCCCTAAGGCTTTAGGCCAAGTTAAAGCTATTTGCCCATGGATTAGTCGATCATCTACTCGTAAATCTTTAATCATATCGTTTCCCTCGTTCCTTTTCTAAATAAAATTTTCTTCATCAGTATCATCACTTTCGATATTCACCAATGATAATTCTTTACGACACTTTTCAATAATGTCTTCTACGACAGATATGGATAACTGATTTCCATACAGTATGATTTCAAGTATAACTGGTAAATTGAATCCAGTTATTAAATGAAACTCATATCTATTCTTATAAGAAAATATTTTTTGGTTTACACTACCGCCAAATAAATCGGTAAACACAACATATTCATCATCCGAATTAAACTCAGAGAAAAATTCATCCATTTTAAGTGTAAAATCACTTTCATCTACATAAGCATCAATTACTGAAATTTCTGGCCGCTCTCCGATTAATAATTTTAAGCTTTCATTTATTCCAGAAGCGAAGGTACTATGTGTTGCAATTAATATATATCGCATTTTTCCATCTCCTTTTAAATCTACTGAATTTTTATAGAAAAATACCTAACTTAATTCCATCCATTCTAATATTAGTTTCCATTGCCTTGTTAATATCCTTCAAATCAAAACGATGAGTAATCAGCTCTTCAATTGGCCATCCTTGCTGTTTTGTTTCTTTCAAGAAATCGCAAGCATGAAGCCAGTCGCTGGATTGATAAGTCCACGAGCCTACCACTTTAATTTCTTTATTACAAATATCAAAATGCGGATTATAGGTTGCTTCACCATTGTTAACAAAGAACCCTAGTTCACACATACCACCGCCACGGCGCACATACTTCCAAACGGAGGATGCGGCTTTAGGAGAACCTGTGCACTGAAATGCAAACTCTGCTCCTTTTAAATCAGTAATCTGCATAACTTCCTCTATCGGATCTTCTGATTTTTGCACATTGACTGTATAACGAGCTCCTAGCTTTTTAGCGAGTTCAAGTCTTTGTTCATCTCCATCTACAGCAATAATATTTCTTACACCCATTGTACGAACTAAACTAAGTAATAATAATCCAATTGGACCACAACCTTGAATCAGAACACTTGAAGTATGTTTAAAATTGTAGATTTCCTTTGCTTTTTCTACTGCATGAACCACTACAGCCGCAGGCTCAATCAACATTCGTAAGTTCATATCCATCTCACTTACATTAAAAATAACACTATCATCATTTATCTTGATATACTCTCCAAACCAGCCATTAAAGAAGTGTTTTTCGCCTGGGAGTAGACCATAAATTGCTCCTTCTTCACACAAATGGATATTTTTTGGATCATTCTTACAGATATCACATTCACCACAAGGTTTCAATCCACTTACAATTTTGTCCCCAACTTTTAATGGCTTACCATAGTAATCCTGTTTGACATTCTTCCCCAATTTCACAATTTCTCCGGTACCTTCATGTCCTAAATGAATGGGTATATATCCAAAAGGATCATCCTTATATTCATGAACGTCAGTTCCGCAAATACCACAAGCTTCCACCTTAACTAGTATTTCGTCATCATTGATAGTGGGAATACTCAATTGTTTAATTTCAATTTCCCTTTCACCAGTCAAAACAGCAATCTTAGCTTTTTTTGTCATTTAACTTCCTCCTTAGTTTATGCTTTATTTGATGAGCCAAAAACTTTAATTTTTGATGCAATATTTTCTTTTACTAACTCAATTGTTTTCATATCAACATCAAAAAGAAAAGCAATATCTTTTTGGTTTAAGTAGGTTCTTAGACCGTTTGTTACTTCATAAGCCATGGTAGAATAGTAATTGATTTTAGTAATCCCATTCTCAATCGATTTTCTGTATTCTTCATTGCTTAATCCTGAACCGCCATGCATGACTAAAGGTTTGTTTGTTGCTTGTCTAATCTCTGCAATTCTGCCAAAGTTTAAATTCGGCTCAGCTTTGTACAATCCATGAACCGTTCCGAAAGCTATGGCTAAAGCATCAACATTTGCTTGTTCTACAAAATTGCTAGCTTCTTTCACACTAGTGTAAGTATCATCCATATTTTGATAATCTAATGCTCCGCTTCCGTCCTCTGCATTCATTACACCTAATTCAGCCTCTACAGATACATCTAATGCTTTGGCAATCTTCAATACTTCTTGGGTTCTCTTCACATTTTCAGAAAAAGGTTGAGTTGATGCATCAACCATAACTGACGTAAATCCTAAATGCATAGCTTTAATGATTGTGTCAAAATTCTCTCCATGATCCAAATGGACACAAATTGGAACTGTTGAATTTTCTGCTAACTCCAAATACATAGAAGCAGCTTGTTCAATAGAAATATATTTGCTGTGTACTTCAGCAAATTGCAGAATTGCAGGTGAGTTTTCTGATTCCGCAGCTGCAACAATCCCTCTCGCTGTATTTAAATCTGTTGCATTGAAAGCACCTACAGCATATTTCTCTTTTTTTGCTTTTTCTAAAATTGTGTTCAAGTTCACTAACATGATATCTACAACCTCTCAAATTCAATATATTTGGAACAAACAAAGAATACCATGAATAAATGCGCTTACATACACTTGATTGTCATGGTGGGAAATGAGCAAAAAATGTGATTGAAGATGCTCAATAACTATCATGATAGGAATGGATATAATAAAATTCCATGTGGAATACTTCCAAACAAATAAAACAGGGTTGCTATATCAGCTTTTATATAAAAATCATTGATTTAAGAAATTACTATGGCATACTTAAAACATCTAATTTGATCGATCTTGGTCAATACTGGAACTTATTTTAAGCTACCATTGATTCATTTCATAGTTTAATGAAAAAAGGAATTTAGTAGCATCTAAAAATGTGCTTTTTACGAAATAAAACGTTAGGAGGAACTAGCCAATGGAAGATAGAAGAAATAGAATTATGGAGCTGATAAAAAAAAGAAAATATATTTCAATTGATTTTTTAACATCTGAGTTGCATTTCAGTGCAAGCACCATTCGCAGAGATCTATCATATCTTGAAGACTTAAATCTTATTAGGCGGACATCAGGTGGTGCTATCTTAGTAAAGGAAGACTTAATTGAGAACCCACAACTATTTAAATATGAAACACATAAAGGAGAAAAAAGGATAATAGCAGAGTTAGCCCTTGATTTTGTTGAAGACTATGCAACTATTTTCTTAGACTCCAGTTCTACAAGTCAGATATTTAGTGAAAAATTGAACAAAAGAAAGAATCTAACAATTTTCAGTACTAACTTAACTACCGCTATGAAAGTTGAAGCAAGAAAAAAAAATCATGCCTATTGTATTGGCGGATTAGTAAATGATGGGAAAGTTGGAGGATCACTCTGTGAGCAAATGACATCAAATATTGTAGTTGATTGTGCCTTCATCTCTTGCAGAGGATTTGACACAAAATTTGGTGCTTCAGATCTTTTGGAAGAAGAAGCTGGGATTAAAAAAATAATTAAGAAAAATGCAAAAAAAGTAATTCTACTGGTTGATAGCTCTAAATTTAATAAATCCTATAGTTTTAAAAGTTTAGGTATTGATGATATAGATCATCTGATCACTGACAGAAAACCACCTGAGAATTTCAAGGTCCTCGATAGTTACTTCGAAACATTATACTGGAATGACTAAAAATTTAGACATCATACAAAAGAAAGTTGATACACCTATGTTTCACAATTAGGAAGAAGGGGATCAGTATTTTCATTTATAGATCTTTTTCGTGTATTACAGATTTTCAACTTCATTCACATCGTAATGTATATCTAAAAAATAAAACTTGTGTCTTAAAAAAACAACGGGAAAAGCGACTAGTGGACCGAAAATTTTCTGTCCACTAGTCTTATCTTTATTTATTTTTATAAATATCACCGATTGTTGTTTATCCAATACTTTTCGATTTAGAGACAACATTTTTTAGTTATTGAAAAAAATTAACCCACCTATGAAATATCTAGATATAACTTATAATCACAAAAAAACTATTTATCGAATAGAAAGTGATGGCGCTCGTCAATTTAAATTGGTGCAGTTTATCTCTAAAAGTCACACTAAAATATTCAGATTGATAATTACGCCATTTAGATAAATAAAAATTGTGCCACTTAAAAAGAAAAGTGACAGCTCAAAAAGAAATGTGCATTTCTCTTAGAGCCACAATGGATAGCGCCTGTTTAACCAATGAGACACAACCTGCTTGTGTCTCATTGTAACTTAACAAAGATATACCTGTAGTACACCAAGATTTGATTTAAAAGATCTACAGAGAGTATCCTAATAGTTATCATTAGATTTTACATTGTTAAAATTGTTTAAACATCTTTGATAGGTACCTTTCATTGTTTGACAACTATTTAAATCATCAAATTTCTCGACTTATATCAATTCCTTAAATCGATATAACTTCTCAATTAAAAAATCAGCGTAAATAGATTTTAGAACTAAAAAAACATGGATGAAGTTACTCAACCATGTTTTTTGGAAAATAATTATCTGAAGCCAATTCTAACTTTGTAAAGTCACAATATGAAAACAAAACTCGATTTTCTGTTTTTTGCTTTAAATAAAGTTTTGTTGCTTTACTTAAAATCTTTTCTTTAATATTTAAACAAAAATTATATTCTTTTGTAAATAAATCTTGATATTGCTGATCCAAATTAGAAAACTCGATTTTTGTACATACACCATCAATAACTGGAATCATCTTTTTAATATCTAAGATAGCCAAAATATGTATTTTCTTCCCATTTACGGGATCTTTATAGACATCATTTGAAAAATTAACGTTCTCATCTACATATTCGTAAATAAGAAAATGAGAATTTGATGTATTATTCCATTTCCTATGTTTTACCTTAGCAGAAGATAACGGTATAGCATATTTATAATTTCCAATACCTATCATTATTCCTACAAAAGGTTTATACGTACTATTATAATTAGGATGATAATATACCTCAGAATCTTTGCTATTAAGGTATTGTAAGTAACTAGAATCTAATGTATAGAAACTAAAATCTAAAAATCGATATCCATATCCATATTTTCACCTACAAAAAAAGAGTATATCCTCTTTAACTTTAATGTTCCATCC
>NZ_VHIL01000031.1:0-14638 GCF_006491895.1 Enterococcus sp. OL5 | reverse complement strand
CCAAAGATTAGTATTTCTAGTTTTATGGGCTACTTAAAAGGACGAAGTGCAACCTTAATCCATGAAAAACATGCGAATTTGAAATATAAGTATGGGAATAAAAGCTTTTGGTCCAAAGGATACTACGTGAGTACGGTTGGGTTAAATCAAAAAACAATGGAAAAATATATTCGAGAACAAGAAGCAGATGATCGAATAAGAGATAGTATAAGTAAACAAGAGTATGTAGATCCATTTAAATAGTTAAAGAGAGATAGGGCTGTGAGCGGTTGGTGGTCATTTAAAAAGCCCCTTTTAAGGGGCTAGCGAGTGGTGAGCCCTTCTAGGGCTGTTAAAAAGCCACCCGTTTCACGGGTGGATATTTACTTGTTTTTATGCAAATATGATCTAGGAAATGAGGAATGACAATGACAAAAGGGTTAGCAGTATACGTTAAAGATCTAGCAAGAATCAAAACAACGGTACAACTATTTAAAAGGCTATCGAAAACTGGCCGTTGAATTAAGAATAATGAAGAGAGCCAAACATTACCAGCTGTGATAATCGGTGAAGCGATTCAAGCATATGTTAAAAGCGTGGCGAAAGAGACGCAGCCGCCGAAACCATTTACTGAAGGTACCTTACTTGTAGCTATGATGACGGCTAACAACAACTCTGTTGAGTATGATTGATTCCTTTTTGTAGGGAGTAAACCTGTGGGTCCTTCATTCTCATAAAGAGTGATCCACCTTTCTATCGTACTGAAACTTACTTGTGCTTCTTTGGCCAGGCTGTTTATGCTAGCTTCATTTTTTAAAGCTCTTTCTACAAAAGCTAGCCGTTCTTCTGAACTTAATTTCATTTTTCCTCTAGACATACAAACTCCCCCTATATAAGCCACTTTATATTTCAGTGTCCTATATAGGGGGAGCATATCAGTTGACTCGTCTTTTTTTTTACGTCAGGATTTCGTTGAAAGATCTTCAGAAAAATATTTTTCTGAGAGCTTCTTGAGCGTTCCGTCTGCTTTTAGCTCTTCAAGTGCCTGATCAAATTGCTTGAGTAAGGCTGTTCCCTGCTCTGTTTTTGGGAAGGGATAGGCAAATTCAGCTTGAAAAATACTGACTCCCGTCATTTTGAGCGCTAAGCCAGACTGTTTGATTTTTTCTTCTCCACTGATTTTATCGTTTAGATACGCATCTACCCGGCCATAGCTGATATCATTCGGAATCCCGCTGGTGTCTTCATAGGTGACGACCTCGATGTCTCCTTCAGGATTGTGAGAGCGAATATAGTCTTCGTAAAAAGAGCCTAAGGCAACGGCCACTTTTTTACCCTTCAAATCTGTCAGCTCTTTTAGAGTACTGTCTTTTGTTACCATTAATTCAATATCAGGATACGCATAGGGTCGTGAGAACTGATAGGTTTCTTTACGCTTTTCTGTGATAGCGACATGCTCAGCAACAGCATCTGCCCGACCAGCTTCTAATTGAGCCATTTGACTTGAAAAATCCGTCGTGACCCAATCGATCTGATAGCCTAATTTTTCAGCGACAGCTGTGGTGACCTCGACATCATATCCAGTCAGTGTATTGTCTTTTTCCTTATAATTCCAAGGAAAGTGCAGCCCGGCGGTTGTTACTGTCAGTGTTTTTTCTGAAGTATCGGCTGTCCTTGTTTCGGTTGTTTTTGCGGACGTTCCGCAAGCGCTTAGAAACAGTAAACAAGCCGCGATTGGCAACCAGTTTCTTTTCATTTTTTTCCTCCATTGGCGTCGTTCCAGCTTTCTCCTAAGAAAAAGAGACGATCGCCGGTTTCTACGACGGCATTGTTCCGATTGATTAGAACAAACGCATCGTGCATTGCCCGATAAGCTGTTTTTTGACCATACAAGTCGGTGACTTCAGCTAAGAGAGTCCCTTTTTTGACAAAGTCACCGGCTTGAACAGAAAACGTTAAAAAGCCAGCTGTATTCGCATATAAATAATATCTTTTCTTTATGGAAATTGCTGGCAGTTTTGATGCTGGCGGGTTCTTTTTGCTGGACAGCAGCTTTAAATCAACGAGGAGTCGCTGATAGCCTTCTAAAGCAAAACGAACGGCATCTGGCTGATGGATCCCGCCGGCACCTAATTCAACCATAAAGGCAACCTTGCCCTGCAGTTGAGCCTGCACGTCCAAAAAGCCATAGACATTGCCCGGCACTTCATTTAGATTCTCCGAAAAGTCTAGCGAACAATGAAAGGCACCGCCAAAAATTTCTGCTAATTTTTGTGCCTGCTCAAATGCTGGCTGCAAGTCCTGACGAATCTTCTTAGTGACGGTATAGGGCTGACCAAAGTAATCATGACCAACGGTGTGACTATCAACGATATAATCTGCTGCTGTGCCAAATACATGGAATAGCTGATAAGCTATTCGCTGGGAGAGTGTCCCTTCAGGATCTCCCGGAAATTGCTGGTCCAGATCCAGTAAGTCGTGCGGGGTATTTTTTTGTCTAGCAGCAAAAGCCAGCGGGTTCGAAACCGGGGTCAGAATGATCGTTCCGGAAATTTGTTCGGGCTGCAGCTTTTGACTTAGCTGCAATAAAGCGATGGGACCGTTCAATTCATCCCCATGGATTGCTCCATTAAACCACACAGTCGGCCCGGGATTGAGGCCGCGAAGGATGTGATAGATGATAGAGATTTCTTCGCCTCCTGCTCGCTGACCGACCACTAAGGCGCCTTTAACGGCTTTTCCAGGAGGCACCTGTTCAACTAGTCTGCTCATAGCTTAAACTCCCTTCATTTATTGCGGTAAATTATAGCATGCGTTATTTTTTTCAACAAGAGCACGTTCAAAAGCTTTTGTTTATCGTTCTTTTTTTGTGGAAGGTGAAAGTTTTTAACTATAACGAGAAAAACTTTAAGTTCTCTGCTTTTTCGCTATTTTAGAGGTCTACTGACCTAAAAGTATTAAAAAAAGATGAGAGTGATTTTAATTTTCTATCGCTTGCAACATTGACTTTATGAAACGAGAAAGCTATTCTTTTGCTAATAAAAATGGAAATATCCCAATAGCCGTATTCTTAAGAAAGAGCCTATCTGAGACGAACAAAAAAAACAGGCAAGGCTTCGGGAGCTTAGCAACAGGATTCAGTGAAGGAAATTCTAGGTAGTAGTTATCCTTTCAGAAATACATTTCTGGAAGGTTTTTTCATTAAAAGAGAGGGGAAAAATGGATTCACAACGATTGGTTCAAAAATTTTTAACTAGTCAAGTATCTGAAAAGAGCCTTCAGATAGCCAAAGCAGCGTTATTTGATTATCTCACCGTTTCTTTAGCTGCCCAGAGTCTTGAGACAGAACAGTTAAAAACCGCTTATAAAGAACAATTGGAGGGCACTAGCTTATTAATAGGTGAAAAAGGATTGGCAACGAAGGCTTTTTCAGCTCTACACAACGGATTTCGAGCGCATCTTTTAGATCTGGACGATACCCACAGCAGTGTAAGAGGGCATCCCAGTGCCGTGCTTTTTTCAGCGTTGCTTACTGAGCTGCCCTATCATTCCGGCAAAGCATTTTTAGCGTCCTATGTAATAGGATTGGAGATCATGGCACGCTTGGGCATGGCAGTCAATCCGGATCATTATTTGCAGGGCTGGCACAATACTAGTACGTTGGGCGGTCTCGCAGCAGCGGGAGCCTTGGCCTACTTGAAACAAATGACAGTCGATCAAACCTTGCACAGCATGAGTATTGCCGCTAGTCAAGCCGCTGGATTGCAAATGCAGTTTGGAACCCCAATCAAACCGCTACACGCGGGTCTAGCAGCTAAGCAGGCGGTGGAGGCAGTGGCAATGGCGCAGGCAGGCTTGGCGGCAGAAAAAGACTTTTTGTTTGCGGATCGGGGCTTTCGTGCTGTTTATGCGCCCAAGCTGAACGTCGCACCGTTGCTGGAGGACTGGGGAAAAAGCTGGCAAGTGAATCAGCCGGGCTTGTGGGTAAAAAGCTATCCTTTTTGTTCAGCAGCTATGAGCGGGGCGGACGCTGCAGAATACTTGCATCAAAAAGAAGGCTTGCGTGAAGACGAAATAGCTGGAGTAGAGGTTCTCTTTTTTAAGGGGCGGGATCAGGCGTTGAAGAACCGTCAGCCAAAAACCGGAGAAGAAGGCCGTTTTTCAATTGAATATATCGTGTGGCTGGGGCTGACGGGGCAAGAGTATTCCTTAGACGCTTTTTCATCCAAAGCATTATCGTCTGCCCTGCGCCGTCAGTTGTTAAAGGTTCAGCGAACGTATCAGGAAGGATCTTCGGACGAACCTTTTGTCACGGTCACCGTGAATTTAACGGATGGAAGAAAGCTGTCCCAACAGGTGACCTATCCTAAAGGATCTCCTCGTAATCCGTTGACGGAGAAAGAAAGACGAAAAAAATTCACGACGTATGTCCGTGGACCGTGGGCCAAGCCACTCGAGGAAAAAATAAAAAGGATGGAGCAGGAAGAAGGAGACAGTCTTTTTTCCTTCCTACAAACAATAAATGGAGGCAAAACAGATGGGCGCACATGTGATTGACTTAGTGATGCTGAAAAATAACTTTGGTACAGCAGAAATGCGAGAAATATGGAAGGATACCAATCGGTTACGGCAGCATTTGAAAATTGAAGGAGCGTTAGCTCAAGCTGAGGGAGAGCTGGGGATCATTCCCAGTGCAGCTGCGCAAAAAATCCAAGCAGCGACGCAAACCACAACCAATTATTCTGTAGAAGATATTGCAGCCGAGGCAGCCAGAATCAAACATTCTTTTATGGCAACGATCAACGCGATTCAAAAGGAAGCAGGAGCGGCGGGTGAATATGTCCATTTTGGTGCTACGACGCAGGATATTGTGGATACAGGCGCAATGCTGCAGTTGAAACAATCGTATCTTCTGATTCGAAAAGAGGTTCAGGACATTATTGAACGATTGGCAAAAGCAAGCAAAAGCTATCAATACACGACGATGGTTGGGCGGACTCATGGCATGCAAGCTCTGCCCACGACATTTGGCTATAAGCTTGCTGTTTGGCTGGATGAGTTTGGTCGTCATTTGGAGCGGCTGCTGGAAATGAAGGACCGTGTCTTTGTTGGAAATCTAAACGGTGCGATTGGCTCCTACGCTTCCTTTGGGCCTCAGGGAATTGAAGTTGAAAAGCGCACTCTTGAGCTGCTTGAACTGGGAGTACCGACAATCAGCTGGCAATCAGCGAGAGACCGGTTTTCAGAATATGCTTCGGTACTGGCACTGATCAGCGGTACCTTGGGCAAAATCGGCAATGAATTTTACAATCTGATGCGGACGGAAATCAATGAGCTGGAGGAAGGCTTCTCCAAAGGCAAGATCGGCTCCTCCACCATGCCGCATAAACGCAATCCAGCGGCTTTTGAAGGCTTGGCCAGCTTGACACCAGCCGTTTTAAAAAGTGTTGCGCTGATCCACGAATCGATGCATGTAGAGCATGAACGGGACGCCATGAGCTGGCGTTTGGAATGGATTGCGCTACCAGAAATAAATATTTACGTATCCGCCCAATTAGCTAGTTTAAAAGCGATCTTAGGAGATCTGCGGGTCAATGAGGCTGGAATGCGAACCAATCTTGAACGCCAGCAAGGCTTGTTGCTTTCAGAAAAAGTCATGTTTGAAGTAGGTAAAAAGCTGGGCAAACAAACAGCGCATCATCTTGTGTATGAATGTGCGATGCAAGCCTTTGAGGAACAACGGTTATTTGCAGAGATTCTCTTGGAACAACCGCAAATCGCCAAAAATTATACAAAAGCGGAAATCGAGGCTTGGCTGGTCGCCGACGATTACATTGGTTTAGCTGCTGAAAAAGTGGATCAGGTCATCGCTCACTTAAAAGAACGGAAGCTATTGAAGGAGCAAGGATGAGTTTACGACTATTAACGACCGAAGATGCGGCCTTCTACCATGAGGTTTTGTATCAGGGCTATCAGCGTACCAAACAGTTTGCTGTCTCCTTTGAAGCAGCGGAGTATCGTCCAGAAGATTCAGAAGCCTGGCTTTTAGCCCATCCCACTTACGGCTGGTTTGAAGAATCCCTGACCAGTGTTCTTTCATTGCGAATGCCTTGGAGTGGACAGCCCGGTCCTTATGGAGTGCCGCATATTGGTCATTTCACTACGCACCCTGACTTCAGCGGACAAGGCTATGGGACCAAACTTTTTCAGGCCGTAGAATGGGAGATTTTACAAAAACAGCTGCGGACACCGTTTGTGACCTTGGGAACAGCCGTTTCTCATCCATGGTTGAATGCGATGTATCAACGCTTTGGTTTTTATGAGATTGAAAAAAAACAGCTGATTGGGAAACAGCATCTCACGATTTTTTATCGAAAAGACTTTTAAAGGAGCAGAATAGTATGAAAAAAAGAAAGATAGCATTTATTACATTAGCAGGAGTTGTATTGCTGAGCGCTTGCGGCAAACAAGCAGCTTCTCAGTCAACGGAATCCAGTACGTCAACCGCCGCAGAAGCAACCGTCATTAAAGTTGGTTCAACAGGTCAAAGCTTTCCGAACGGATACAAAGAAGACAACAAATTGGTTGGTTTTGATGTTGAGCTAACAGAAAAAATAGCAGAACAGCTTGGCTATCAGGTGGAATGGGTTACGACAGATTTTAGCGGGCTGATGGCTCAACTGGAAGGCGGTCGTTTGGATACCGTAGCCAACGCAGTAGCGATCACTGCGGAACGGGCAGAGAAATATACCTTTGCTGAACCGTACAGCTTTTATGGTGTACAGCTTGTAACGAACGTTGAAAACAAAGACATCAATACTCCTGAAGACTTAAAAGGGAAAACAGTTTCTGGTGTTTTAGGCTCAAATAATGTTAAAAATCTGGAAAAATTTGATACGAATAAAGAAATCACGATTCGTACCTATGAAACCAGAGACGGAGCCCAGCAAGATGTTATCAACAATCGGGTAGAAGGCTATGTCAACTCACGACCAATTCTGGCAGCGGAAATCAAAAAAAGTAAGCTGCCACTAAAATTTGTCGGCGAGCCATTGACCTACGAAGACGTCAGCTTTCCATTTGCTAAAAATGAAAAAGGGGAAAAGCTAGCGAAGGAATTTTCAAAAGAAATCGAAGAGCTGCGCGCATCAGGAGAACTAAAAACCTTATCTGAAAAGTACTTTGATGAAGATATAACGACCAAAACAAAGGAGTAGGGAGACAGGATGAATTTTAGCTTATCGTATATGCTTGAAGTACTTCCAGCTATCTTGAAATTTGTGCCGGTAACAATTGTTTTATCCGTGATTTCGATGTTTTTTGCCATCTTGATCGGCTTGCTTGTCGCTTTTATGAAACGCAGTTCAGTTTCAGTACTAGCGACCGGCGCCTCCTTGTACGTCTCTTTGTTTCGAGGGATGCCGACACTGGTGCAGCTGTTCATTATTTATTATGGTCTTCCGCAGCTGTTTCCAGCCATGTCCAATCTGGAAGCCAGTCAAGCAGCGATTATTGGTCTTAGTCTCAAGGAAAGCTCTTATTTAGCGGAAATTTTTCGTGCCGCGTTGGAATCAGTGGATAAAGGACAATTGGAAGCCGGTCTGTCGGTGGGGATGAAGAAGGGTGCTATATACAAACGAATCATTCTGCCACAAGCAGCCATCAACGCGTTGCCGGCAACCGGGAATACCTTTATTTCATTGATCAAGGAAAGCTCACTGGCATTTACCTTAGGAATTACCGAGTTATTTGCTGAAGGGAAAATGATTGCCGCCTCTTCCTTGCGTTTCTTTGAGACTTATTTAGTCGTAGGGCTGGTGTATTGGGGATTGATTCTCATCTATTCTTTTTTCCAGCGACAGCTGGAGACCAAGCTGAATGTTCCGTATAGGAGGTAAACGTTGTGATTAAAGTAGACGCATTAAACAAGAGTTTTGGTTCGAAACAAGTACTGGAAAACATTTCTCTGGACTTTCAAAAAGGGGAAGTAGTAGCCATTATTGGTCCATCAGGCTCAGGAAAATCGACACTGTTGAGATGTTTGAATTTATTAGAAAAACCTGACACGGGAACAATCACTATAGGGGCAGTTTCACTAAATACAGACAGCTATACTAAAAAAGAGGAGCATCAGCTGCGGCAGCAAACAGCGATGGTTTTTCAAAACTATAATTTGTTTCGAAATAAAACAGCCTTAGAAAATGTGACAGAATCAGTGATCGCCAATAAAAAGCTGCCCAAAAATGAAGCAGAAGCTTTAGGAAACTCCTTGCTGAAACGAGTGGGCTTATCCGAACAGGCCAGTCAGTATCCAGTCACTTTATCTGGAGGTCAGCAGCAGCGTGTTAGTATTGCTCGAGCGTTAGCGGTAAATCCAGATGCGTTGCTGTTTGATGAACCAACCTCTGCGTTGGACCCGGAATTAGTCGGTGAGGTACTGCAGGTGATTCGCGAGTTGGCTAAACAGGAAACCACAATGGTTATTGTGACACATGAAATGCAATTTGCTAAAGAAGTAGCTAATCGCGTGATTTTTATGGAAAATGGGCAAATCTTACATGAAGGAACCCCCGAGGAAGTTCTTTCAGCAACCACGCATCCTCGAATGAATCAATTTTTAAAGAGCATCAATTAAAGGGAGCGAGAATGTGACAGACGAAAAAGCACTAGAAAATTTTTTAATTGACTACCGTCGGAAGATGCATCAGCATCCAGAATTATCTACTGAGGAATATCAAACGACCGCAGACATTCGACGTGTGTTGACGGATCATGGAATTCCGATTGTTGAAACACCTTTAAAAACAGGTGTAGTGGCAAAAATCAAGGGAGCGACGAAGGGACCAGTCATCGCTTTGCGGGCAGACATTGATGCCTTGCCAATCGTTGAACAGTCAGGAGTCCCCTATGCTTCTGAGTTTCATGGAAAAATGCATGCGTGCGGACACGATTTTCATACGTCAGTAATTTTAGGGGCGGCTATTTTATTGAATCAGCAAAAGGAGAAGCTACATGGGACAGTTCTGCTTATTTTTCAAGCAGCTGAAGAAATCGCCCAAGGAGCCTCAAAGGTCATCGAAAGTGGCGTGCTTAATGATGTGGAAGCGATTTTTGGTTTTCATAATGATCCCTCCCTGCCGGTGGGAACGCTGGGCACAAAGGTGGGAGAACTGACGGCAGCTGTGGATCGCTTTGAGATCAACATCAAAGGCAACGGCGCACATGGAGCAAAGCCTCATGAAGGAGTTGATCCGTTAGTAGTCATCGCGCAAATCATTCAAGCCTTTCAGCCAATCATCAGTCGAAATCTGGCACCAGATTCCCACGCTGTTTTAAGTATTACTCAAGTGCACAGCGGAGAAACCTGGAATGTGATTCCAGATCGCGCGTATTTGGAAGGAACGGTCCGTAATTTCAGCGCCGAAAATCGGACGAAGGTCGAGCACCGGATCCGGGCCACCCTAGAAGGCATTGCCCTGGCTAATGAAATTGGCATTGAACTCATCTGGCACGCCAGCTGCCCATCAGTGACCAATGATCAAAAATGGACGGAGGTCTCATTGAAAGCGTCGGAAGAAGCAGGCTTTGCGACCCGAATCATTAAAGAGTCCGCGATTGGTGAAGACTTTGCGTATTATCAAGAAAAAATTCCTGGCTCGTTTGTCATGATTGGTTCGGGTGGCCCCTACGAGCTGCATCATCCCAAATTTAGAGTAGATGATCGCGCATTATTTCCGGCAGTAAAATATTTTGAAGCGTTAGCCTTTAAAGTATTGGCATAGCTGGCAGAGAAGAGAAGCAAAATACTCGAACGAAAACAGGAAGAAACCGCTGTTTTCGTTCGAGTATTTTTTATCGTTCAACTAAGTACAAGACAGCTGCGTGAGTCGGTTTCCTTAGGTGTATAACGCAGCAACTCGTGCTTGTAGGTCAGGATTTTCTAAAAACTCATCATAAGTAGTTTCTGCCCGATCTACCACACCGTTGGCGGAAACCACGAGAATTCGGTTAGCTAAAGTCTGGATGAACTGATGGTCATGTGAAGCAAACAGAATAGCGCCGGAAAAAGCGATCAATCCCTCATTCAGAGCAGAAATAGATTCCAGATCTAAATGATTTGTGGGGTCATCCAAGACTAAGACATTCGCTTTAGAAAGCATGTTTTTGGAAAGCATGCAGCGTACCTTTTCACCACCGGAAAGGACATTGACCTTTTTCAAAACCTAGTCGCCTGAGAAAAGCATTCTTCCTAGGAAGCTGCGCAAGAAGGTATTATCATCCTCTTCCTTGCTTGCGTACTGACGCAGCCAGTCAAGAATCGTCAGATCATTGTCAAATTCAGCGCTAGGATCTTTCGGCAGATAGGTCTGGCTTGTTGTAACTCCCCAGCGGACGGTTCCGGTATCAGGTGTCAGCTCGCCCATGATCACTTTGAATAAAGTCGTTGTTGTAATATCATTGTTCGCAATAAAAGCAACCTTATCGTCTTTATTCAGCGTAAAGGAAATGTTATCTAAAATTTTTCGACCATCGATCGTCACGCTCACGTTTTCAACCTGCAGTAGATCATTGCCGATCTCACGTTCAGGTTTAAACCCAACGAATGGATAGCGGCGGGAAGAAGGCTGAATATCATCCAGCGTAATTTTATCCAGCATTTTTTTACGGGAGGTCGCTTGCTTTGATTTGGAAGCATTCGCTGAAAAGCGTGCGATAAATTCCTGTAATTCTTTGATTTGATCTTCTTTTTTAGCATTAGACTGTGCTTGTAGCTTGGTCGCAAGTTGGCTGGACTCCAGCCAAAAATCATAGTTGCCGACATACAATTTGATTTTACCAAAATCCAGATCAGCCATGTGGGTGCAGACCTTGTTCAGGAAGTGCCGGTCATGTGAAACGACGATCACTGTATTTTCAAAGCTGATCAAAAACTCTTCCAGCCAGGCAATCGATTGGATATCCAGCCCGTTGGTCGGTTCATCCAGCAGTAAGACATCTGGTTGACCAAATAAAGCCTGTGCCAGCAAGTCCTTGACCTTTTGTCCTGCCGTCAGCTCACCCATGTGGACATGATGTAATTCTTCCGGAATATTCAGTCCCTGCAGTAATACGGCAGCTTCAGGCTCCGCTTCCCACCCGTTTAACTCCGCAAATTCACCTTCCAGTTCAGCGGCACGAAGACCGTCTTCCTCACTGAAACCGGCTTTCATATAAATAGCATCTTTTTCTTTCATCACGTCGTACAAGCGTTTATGTCCCATGATCACAGTTTCGATCACTGGATAGTCCTCATAGTCAAAGTGATTTTGTTTTAGGACAGCCATTCGTTAATCAGGGCCTAGCGTTACATTGCCTGTTGAAGGGTGGATTTCGCCGGATAAAATTTTTAGAAAAGTTGATTTACCAGCACCATTCGCACCAATCAAACCATAGCAATTTCCGGGTGTAAACTTAATATTCACATCATCAAAAAGTTTGCGATCTGAAAAATGCAAACTAGCGTCACTTACTGTAATCAATTCTTTTCCTCACTTTAAATGTATTCTTTGTAGACCGAGGTCTCTTAGCATTATAGCGAGGATAGTGGAAAGTTTCAAGGTATTGCACTGTTAGTTTTTTCGATCACGCTACACAATGTTCCAGAGGGATTAGCCGTTGGGGTGGCGTTTGGTGCAGCTGCAAATGCTGAAAATCCTCAGGCAGCTATTTTAGCTGCATTGTCAGTAGCAATTGGAATCGGAATTCAAAATTTTCCAGAGGGGGCCGCTGTTTCGATTCCGCTGCAGCAAGAGGGATTAAGTCGTTCCAAAGCTTTTTTTCACGGACAGGCCTCTGGGATCGTGGAGCCAATCGCGGGTGTGATTGGAGCGATACTTGTTGCAAAGATCGCTATTATTTTACCCTATGCGTTAGCTTTTGCAGCAGGAGCGATGATTTATGTTGTTGTGGAAGAGCTGATTCCTGAAGCGCAGGCCTCTTCGACGACTAGACGACATTTCGGCGTCTTTGGTACAATGCTTGGCTTTGTGATCATTATGATTCTGGATGTAGCGCTTGGGTGAAAAGGGAGTAAAAAGTCAACATAATATGAATGGGGAATGCTTATAAATCAAGGCTTTTCAACTGACAAAAATGCTTGATTTTGATTAAAAATAGGCTGGTTTCCTACCATTTCTCCTACAAAAAGAGGTTGACCAAAAAATATATTAGAGAAAACAAGCCGAACGACTATTAACTATTGTATTGACAGTTAATAGTCGTTCGGCTTTCATTTTCTGATCATTCTATCAGAAGATTTTTGTGACAGCTTCTTTTTATTTACACTATGACTTTTCTTATTAAAATAGATCACTAGTGTTGCATAAATAATGTTTGAATTTTCAGTCAATTTGTTTTTCTGGAATTTGTAAAAAAGAAACTGTGCTGACGCAGCGGATGACTTTTTCCAGAAAATTTTTTATCGATTATTCAACTGAAATCCAAAAGTGACCGATCTTTTTCACTTTGAGAGAAGAAAGTTTTAGTGGTCATGTGTTGTTTGATGTGTTTGAAAAACAATTCGATTTGCCAGCGAGCGTGGTACATATCGGCAATTTCTTTCGAAGAAACGTCCATTCGATTAGTAATGAATTGAAAGATACGTCCACTTTTGTCTTGAACCGTCACTAGTCGAAAGGTAGCTGTCAAATAAGTTTTAGAACCTAAACGAACCAGTTCGTCTCGTAGAACCTCTTCTTCTGACGATTTTTCCAGTGTGTCTATGACATGAACCTTGGTGTTTTTCTTGATACGAGTGACGAAGAAATACCCGTCCCAATGCATTTGATCCATGTTTTCAAAATCCAAGTAACCACGATCAAAAACATATGTTGCTTCAGGTTGATTCACGAGTAAAGGCAACTGATTGACATCCTGTTCATGAGCGTTGGTCAATGTGAAATCTGTTGGATACATGGTGCTATCATCCATGTAACAGTAATTCAAATGCAGCTTGACCCCTGACTTCGTTTTTCGAAAGGTCGCCCATTGGTGTCGCTTCAAGCTGAGAGAAAATGTACTAGAATCAATGAGATACAGACTATTTCGCTTGGTTGGTTTCATTTGGTATTGGACTTTTTCAAAAGCTGTTGGAAAATTTCTTCGAACACTTTTGGTTCAAGTGCATTGAAAGCACGAGACCATTGGGTATGACTAATCGTTGGCACGTCGATTTCTATTTGAAGGGCTTCGTTGATCAGAGACGTACTCAAATCACGTAAACTTTCTTTTTCTTCATTGATTGCGTAGAGAAAGAGCTTGAGCACCGCTTCAAAAGACAGTTTTTTACGATACGAATTGTAGTCATGAATGAATTGTTTTGAATAAACAGAAAGATTTTCTAATTTTATGGCATAAAACCATTTATTAAATGCAGAATTTGTTTTATACTTATCCATGTTATAGTCCTTTTTATTGGTCTTGGATAAGTCATCCAAGTGCTAGTATAAAGGATTTTTTCGTTTCATGGAATAGGTAAGAATTTTAATGCAACACTAGTGATGTATTATATATTAGACTTGAATATTATTCAAAAGGAGATATATGAATGGCTTCAAATTTTAATAAGCTACCATACCATTTGAGAAAGTGGTATGCATGGTTATATATGGTACCTCTAGTTTTAATCCTGATAGATATAACCTTAACTAAGTGGTTGAATGGTTACTCATTATCAGCGTTGTTTTTAATCCTATATGGTATAAGTTTTTTCTTTTCTACAAAAGCAACTAAGGGCAGGAAACAATGGATTATATTAGATACTATCATATACGTATTTTTACTGGCGGTTATTTATATATTTTACAAATAGAGAATAATCTTAAAAAGATAAGGTGGACTATTATGCTAGGATTGAGTAAATCAGAATATCAAATTCTTTATAGTCTTTATGATGTCAATCAATCGTTAACTAAACATGAGATATTAGAAAAAATGCCTGAATTGAACAAGAATACAGCTGCTGTTGTGATACGAAGTTTATTCGATAAAGGATATTTGGAAGTAGGAGAGATTAAATATTCGCAGACCGTATTAGCACGGGCTTACAGGCCGAGTATTCCGTTTATAGATTTTATAAAAGGCGAATACGGAGAAAAGGCTGTAGAAAAATTAGTTAATCACGCAATAAGCTCTTTGACGACAAAACAACAAACGGAATATTTTTCCAATCTTATAAATGAAAGGAAAAATATGATAAATAAAAATAGTTGAGATTTTCATATTTAGAAAACTATTAAGGGAACGAGAAAGCGGTCAGAAACTTAAAAGTTATAAATTTCCTCAATATATGTGTTTGAGGCATACATTCAAGAAGTATTGAATTTAAAATCCGATTTAACGAAAATAAGATACTTGAAATATATGAGTCAATAGTGTATTATTAAGTTACAGATGAGTGTCCCACTACCTTAAAAAAAAGGTGGAACATTAAAGCAGGTGTCCACTACCTAAAAAAAAGGTTGGAACATTAAAGCAGGTGTCCACTACCTTAAAAAAAGGTTGGAACATTAAAGTTAAAAGAGGATATATCCTCTTTTTTTGTAGTGAAATATGATATGGATATCGATTTTTAGATTTTAGTTTCTATACATTAGATTTCTAGTTACTTACATACCTTAAT
>NZ_VHIL01000030.1:0-17242 GCF_006491895.1 Enterococcus sp. OL5 | reverse complement strand
GCTGTAGGCTAACTTCTTTAACAGAAAATCCTTCTTCAGTTACCAGTTTTACAGCGGCGATTTTAAATGCTTTATCAAATGAACGTCTTGGCATAATCTGGATCCTCTCTTTCCCTTAATTTATTGTCTAGTTTATTATACCAAGTCCATTACTTTTGTTTTTTAGCTGTCTACTTGACGGGGGGCACTTCACTAATTTCTGAACGCTACTTGTAAATACAAGATTGATATGTATTACTCTATTTTTGTGACCATAAACTCAAATAATTCATTCTTCAACTAAAATTTAGGTTTATGATTATTAGGATAAAACTTTAAGTGTGGTAGAAATTGGCTCTTCGACATTTAGTGTTGTTAGAGAAAGATACAACTGACAATTTAGTCATAACCATTTACATAGTGCTTAACTGGTTTGTTTTAGCGTTAAGGGTAATAATTGTCCCTTCTGTTTTTTGGGCAGATTTTTCTGAATGGTTTTATCGAGGGCTAAGGTTACTAGTAGCTGCTTGTCCTTGTCCATTGCTTATTTCGACTCCTGTTTCCAATAGATAATGCGGCGAAGAACGGAGTATTGATCAAAGTTGAAACTTTCTTAGAAAAAGCTGGTGAAGTAACTGCTGTTGCTTTTGATAAAATAGTTACAATTACTGAAGGAAAACCTGAAGTCGCAGAAATTCAAATTTTTCATTTTTCAAAAGAGAAAGTTATCCAGATTTTAGCTTCGTTAGAAAATCATACAACACACCCAATCGGGAAAGCTATCGTTTCTTATGGTTAGCAGATAAACGTTAAGCAAATAGAAATCAGTGATTTTAAAGTTATCACGGTCAAAGGAATATTGAAGATGGCACTGAACATGGACCACTGAAAACAATAATGGAATGATTAACCTATTCATTCCCAAACTAACACGGATTGAAGATGTATCTCTAGCGACTGTACGGCGTGTTCAGGACTGGATGAATACTTTACCAAGAAAAATTTTAGGGTACGCCACTCCTCGTGAATGCTTACTTGAAGAAATATCGAAACTTTCGCTGACTTCCGCATGAGCTTGACAACGAGCTCCTTTGTTCATGGTGATCTTTGGAGCGAATCCCAGTATTTCTGCCCAATCTGCTATGAGTAGTACCATGCCCTAGCTCATAATTGAGCACATGCTAACATGTTGCTTTTTTAGCCGATCTCAAAATGTATCAACCGTTATATAAAAAACAATATGATTTAATTTACGAGGAAATCTTAAAAGTATCAGGAAATTCTAAGTTTCTGCTCTTTTTGATTCCTCTTTTAATAACTCTTTCAACAGCTCAATTAATTACGTCAAAGAGTTTATTCATATAGAGAACAACAGAGTATACTCTAGTGGTATTTATTCTGATTGAAAAGCATAAAACATTTACGGGGGATATACATGTTGAGCAAGACTGAATTTAGAATAATAGAATATGCAAGATCAAACTGTTGAAAAGGGTGGTCCAAAAATTTGACAAATTATTGCCCATTCTTTTTACAATAAGATTTAAATTTTTTTTAGCTAACGTTTCTTACCATCATTCAGTGTAAAAGATTATGAATGGGTATTCAAAAAAACTTGCAATTCCAAGGAATAATGTTAAGATGAAAATTGAACCGGTTCAATTTCCCTCTATAAGGAGATGTGCTTATGAGTTTTGTAGACAATTTATCTGAAAAACTATTACCAATCGTTTCAAAAATGAATAGTCAACGTCATCTATTAGCAATTCGAGATAGTTTTATCATTACTATGCCATTAGTGATGGCTGCATCGATCATGGTATTATTAAATGCCTTGATTTTTTCCAATGCAACGGTTCAGCAATTTATTGATTTAAGCCCGTTAGCTGATTTAGCTGTCATTGTAAATAATGGTACGATGAGTATTTTATCAGTAGTTGTTTGTTATAATATCGGTTGGAACTTGGCAAATCACTATATTCGCTCAGAAGAAATGAATGATCCTGCGTTTAGTGCAGTTCATGCCGGCGTTTTAAGTGTTGCGCTCTTGTTTATTTTAATGCCAGTCAAAAGCATGGTGACGTTGACAGATGGCAGTACAGCTGAAGCAACCGGAGTATTCATGCAAAGTTTAACTTCTTCATCTGGTTTGGCTACAGCAATGATTGCTTCTCTAATTGGAACAGAATTATTTATGAAATTAGCTAAAATCAAAAGAATCAAAATAAAAATGCCTGATGGTGTACCACCTGCAGTAGCAACCTCATTCAATTCATTGATTCCGGAAACGGTTGTGATTTTAATTTTTGCGATTTTTGTGTTTGCCTTGAATAGATTGGCTGGTTTAGATTTTCCAAGTTTGATTGAACTAATTATTCAAACACCACTTAAAGCATTTGTTTTGTCTGTTCCCGGTATCTTATTTTTACAGTTTTTCTCTGATTTTCTATGGGTATTCGGAATGCACGGTTCTAGTATCTTGGCTCCGATTAGACAAGCACCTTTATTACAGTCGATTCAAGAAAATATGGATGCGTTTTCTGCCGGAAGAGAAATTCCCAATATTATTACAGAACCTTTCACCAATGCTTTTGGGCTGATTGGTGGTGGCGGATGTATTTTACCATTGGTAATCGCTATCCTGTGGGTCTCTAAAAGACAAGAACAACGAAAAATTGCTAAATTTGGTCTAACAACTTGCCTTTTCAATATCACAGAACCTATTATGTTTGGATTGCCTGTTGTAATGAATCCAATTTATATGATCCCATGTGCGTTGATTCCATCGGTCAATCTGGTTATTGCTTATTTCGCAACAAGTATAGGCCTTGTTGAAAAAACAGTGGCAGCAGCACCATGGATTACACCACCAGTAATTCAATCTTTTATTGCTACGGGTGGTGATATTAAGGCAGCGATTCTTACAGTTCTTTTAATCGTACTAGATGTCTTTTTATTTATCCCATTTGTTCTAGCGGCGAATAAAGCGAGACGAGAAGGAGTGAATCAACTTGGATAAAAAATATTCATATCAAGATCCAAATCTAACGATACGACAAAGAGTTTCCGATCTTATGAGTCGTTTAAGTTTAAGTGAAAAAGTCGGACAAGTGAATCAACACTTATACGGGTGGGATTGTTATGAATATCAAGGGGGGGAATTTGAACTAACAAAATCCTTCAAAGAACATGTTCGATGGGGAGAGGGGCTAGGTGCCCTTTATGGGTTATTTCGTGCAGATCCGTGGTCGAAAGTCGATTATAACAATGGAATTCCTGTACAGGAAAGTTGGAAAGTGGCCAATCAAATCCAAGAATACGTGATCAATCATTCTAGATGGGGAATACCTGCATTGATCGTTGAAGAATGTCCTCATGGGCATCAAGCGCTAGATAGTATTTCTTATCCCACAAATATCGGTCGTGGAAGTACTTTCAATACGCAGTTGATTGAAGAAACAAGCCATTTAATGGCTAAAGAATTGGCAGCAAAGGGCGTTCATATAGCATTAGTGTCAACACTTGATCTAGCGAAAGATCCACGATGGGGAAGGTCGGAAGAATGCTTTGGTGAAGATCCTATATTGAGTGCTCGAATGAGTGAGGCTGTGATTAAAGGATTTCAAGGAAACTTAATTTCAGATGAAGTCGATTTCTTAGATCAACGAGTGTCAGATATTAATAAAAGTCAAGAGCAAATTGGTGTAGTGTTGAAGCATTGCATTGCGCAAGGAGAAGCATTAGGTGGTCATAATTCAGGAACTGTTCCAATTGGCAGAAGGGAATTTGCGGATGTTTATATGCCGATCCTAAAAAGTGCTCGAAATGCAGTAGGGGTCATGGCTGCATACAATGATATCGATGGTGTGCCATGTCATGTTAATCAAACATTATTAGGACAACACTTACGTAACGAAAGTGGCTTTCAAGGATTTGTTATGGCTGACGGAATTGCATTAGACCGTCTGAGTGATGTGTATCAAGATCCGATAGAAGCAGCTGGACAAGCTCTAATTGCCGGCGTAGATCTTAGTCTATGGGATGATACTTATACTAAAATTGAAACAGGCGTCGTGAATGGTACCATTGATAAAAAACTTTTAGATCATGCGGTTAGTCGTGTATTAGCAGTAAAGTTTCTTTTAGGATTATTTGACAATCCCTTTGTCCAACCTACTGATCACAAATTATTAGTAGAAGAATCGAGAAGAATGAACGAAGAAGTAGCTAAAGAGAGTTTGGTACTTTTGAGAAATAATGGAATCTTACCATTGAATCCTAAGGGGAAAAAAATCGCAGTCATAGGTCCCAATGCTAAGAATATTTATCATCTATTAGGGGATTACTCTGCTCCTCAATCAAGAGACCAGCAGCAGAAAACCATCCTGCAAGCACTAAAAGACACAATGAATGGTGCGGAAATTATGTATGCTGAAGGTTGTGAAGTCAGAAATGAAGAAAACCAAGAACTAAAAATTGAAGAAGCACTGAAATTAGCGCTGGAAGCAGATGTGATCATTACAGTATTAGGTGGGTCTAGTGCTCGAAATTTTGATATGGAATTTTTGCAAAATGGCGCGGTCACATCAAAGGGGATTAATATGGATTCTGGTGAAAACGTTGATGTTGCTTCTCTCTCATTGGGTGGAAAACAAGAGCTATTGCTAAGGAAATTAGCCGTATTACAAAAACCAATCGTGACAATTCTCATTCAGGGACGTCCCTATGATCTAACGCTGGTAGAAGAATGTTCAGATGCAGTCCTTGTAGGCTGGTTTCCTGGCCAAGAAGGTGGACAGGCAATTGCTAAAACTTTAATCGGAGAAAATAATCCAAGTGGGAGATTAGGTATCACATATCCAAGAAACAGCTCTCAGCTTCCTGTCTATTATTATCAACGGGATGCCTCCAAACAAGATGATTACTATGATTTGTCTGGGAGGCCTCTCCATGAGTTTGGAGAAGGATTAAGCTATACGACATTTACTTATGATGAACTTGCTTATCAAAGGAATGTTGACAAACTCCAAGTATCCGTTAAAGTTAGAAATAGCGGAAGTCTTGCAGGCAAAGTGATTACACTTTTGTTTATTAAATTGCTTGATGGTTCAGTTATCCAACGGAAAAAGATGCTTAAAGACTTTTGTAAAGTGACGTTGGAGTCGAAAGAAGAAAAAACAATTGTATTCACTTTATCGTCTGATGATTTCCGATATATGGGTGCTGATGATTGCTGGCATTACAGCAAAAAAGTAAAAATTATGATCGGAGATCTTGCAAAAGAAATCGATCTTAATTAGTAGGAGTAGATTAGAATGGCGTCAATAAGAGATGTCGCGCAACTAGCAGGTGTTTCGGTAGGAACTGTATCACGCTATTTGAATGGTCAGCAACTGAAACAGTCGAATATGGAAAAAATTGCTTCTGCCATTGAAACTCTGGATTATAAGGAGAATATTATTGCAAAGGGTCTGAAAAATAACCGTAGCTTTTCGTTGGGTCTTTTGATGAATAGTATCTCTAGTCGATTTGGTTCTGAAGTTGTTTCAGGAATTGAAAAGGTTGCTGAGGAAAATGGCTATAGTTTGTTGCTTAGTGGGTTTTCGAATAGTCCTAAAAAGAATGAAGAAAAAGTAGAATTCTTGCTAAAACATGCTGTCGATGGAGTGATTGTTTTCTTATCTGGTGAAGAATGCTCTGATATCATGAAACTCACTCATGTTCATGTTCCAATCGTATCTTTGAACAGTCCGGATGTTACCAATGTCGCCGATGTTCTATTGTTGAACGACCATCAAAGTGTTTTTGACGTCATCAGCCATTATTTAGCGGCTGGACATAAAAAAATCGGTTATCTTTCTGCCCCGCAGTCGGATCATACTGCGGGAGAAAGACTTTCTGGTGCGCAAGCGGCTATGGCAAACGGTGAAGCAGAAATGAAAATCGTGGTGGGTGATTACACAAGACAAAGCGGCTATCGAGGAACGGAAGAATTAGTAGAGTGGGGAGCAACTGCAATTTTTGTCAGCAACTACAACATGTCAGTGGGGGCATTGGAATGTTTCAATCAAAAAGGATTGATCATTGGTAAAGATATTGTTTTTGGTCATTATGATTATCTTTCTGAAGCAGAACAGAGTTTGTTATCGCAAATTACCGTGAATCCGCCAGCAGAACAAATGGGTGAGAAAGCAGCAAAACTTGTTTTAGAACGAATAAAAACAGGAAGATTGGCCACTGAAAAACAAGTGGTCTTAATGGAAAATCACATACTAGGATTACCGAGGGGAGCAGAATAATGAAGGTTCAATTTCCAAATGATTTTTGGTGGGGTTCCGCAGCGAGCGGCCCACAAACAGAAGGTCGGGTAGCTGGGGACGGCAAAGGCGAAAATATTTTTGACTACTGGTATGCCAAAGAACCTGAAAAATTTTTTAATCAAGTAGGTCCAGACAGAGCATCGGAAGGCTATCTCAAACACAAAGAGGATGTTCAATTGATGGTAGAGACCGGCCATAACTCTTTTCGGACTTCGATTCAGTGGAGCCGTTTGATTCCTGATGGAACGGGGGAAGTCAATCCTAAAGCTGTTTCTTTTTATAATGATTATTTTGATGAATTGATTAACAATGGGATCGAGCCATTTGTCAATCTTTATCACTTTGATATGCCAATGGCATTACAAGAAAAAGGTGGTTGGCTCCAGAGAGAGACTGTGGAGGCTTATGCCAGATATGCAAAAACGTGTTTTGATCTATTTGGGGATAAGGTCAAAAAATGGTTTACCCATAATGAACCGATCGTTCCCGTTGAGGCTGGCTATTTGTATCAATTACATTACCCAGAAGAAAGCAATATGAAGTATGCGGTTCAAGTTGGATTCAATGAAGCATTGGCTTCCGCTTTGGCAATCAAAGCTTATCATGAAAATGAGCAGAATGGACAAATCGGCATCATACTGAATCTAACCCCAAGTTATCCAAGAGACAGCAATAATCCCGAAGATGTTCGGGCGGCAGAGATTGCGGATGCTTTTTTCAATCGGTCATTTCTTGATCCTGCGGTCAAAGGTGTTTTTCCAGAAGAACTGGTGGAAATCGTGAAGGAATTAGACATGGTTCCTGATATGCAACAAAGTGATCTCGACATCATCAAAAACAATACCGTCGATTTGTTGGGGGTCAACTATTATCAACCACGCCGTATCATGGCGAAAGAAAAGTCTGTCGATCCGACAGCAGCGCCTATGCCAGAAAATTATTTTGATGTGTATGATATGCCAGGGAAAAAAATGAATCCTTATCGTGGATGGGAAATCTATGAAAAAGGCATTTATGATATATTGATCAACCTTCGTGATAACTACGGAAACCAGCTTTGCTTTATCTCTGAAAATGGCATGGGAGTTGAAAATGAACGTCGCTTTTTAGGTGAAGATGGGATGATTCATGATGACTATCGGATCGAATTTGTTTCAGAACATTTGAAATATGTTCACCAAGCAATTCAAGAGGGTGCAAATTGTCTAGGCTATCATATGTGGACTTGTATGGACAACTGGTCATGGACGAATGCTTACAAAAACCGTTACGGATTTATTTCTGTTGATTTGGATGATGACCGCAAACGAAGTATCAAGAAATCAGGATATTGGTTCAAACAAATCTCTGAGAATAATGGGTTTTAATTGAGTAGTTATTGATTAAGATTAGAATAGTATTACAATCTTAAAATAAATAAGTTGAAGATAGCATGGTCATCTAATCGATGATGACCACGCTGTCTTCTTTTATTCTATAAATAGTTTGTTTTGTAACAGTATGATCCATTGCAATATTTTATATAGAAACTCCATTCTCAAGATTCTAAACGATGCTTTTAAAAACAAGTCGTCGTTGAGGACCTTTTGTGTATGCACTGTATAACTTAGGACACCCTTCGTAGACGCCATTTGCTCTACAAATCTTTATCCCTTGTGCTTGCCTGGCACACTTTTGATTCAGTACGTTCATGCTTGGCAATCATGGCTAAGATTTGAATGATTAAGTTTTTGATGAATTTATCCAGAAGAGGATTTCCGATTGATTCCTACATGGTCGGTAAATTGGTGACAATAAGTCGCGCATTTTTTCTTTAGATTTTTAACTGAATCGATAATCTCGTCATAATTACGTCCATGTCGATCGATGGCCTATAGAATAAAAATATCTTGCTTTCTATCAAATTTTAAGCTTCCTGAAAATAGATCGATGAGTAAACTAACTCGGTGTTTTTAATTTCCTTTATTTTCTGCTATAAATGTAACTTGGTCTAATTTTTAAAAATGGCCAATACATCCCTATGCTCAGTCCAATCATAAGTATTTGGAAGATGCCTCAGCGCCATCCTCCACTAATAAATCCAGATAAAATTACTGGTGTACCTAGAGGAGCAGAGAAACCAGGTAACATTGGTAAAACACCTGAAAACATCCCCAGATAAGCCAAAATAAATATAATTAATGGGGTTAAAATAAATGGAATAGCCAGTGCTAAGTTCATAATAATTGGCAAGCCAAAAATTATTGGTTCATTTATCCCAAACATATTTGGAATAATAGCTAGTTTTCCTAATGTACGATATTGTTCTGACTTGGCACGAATCATAATTATAGCCAGCCCTAATGTGGCACCCGATCCCATAAATAAAATTTGTGCTGATAATGCCCCAGATATAATATTAGGAATTTCTGCCCCGGAATTATAGGCTGCAATATTTTCAGTTCCTAAGGGGGTCCAGATTGGTAATAGAATGCTGAGTACAATCAGTGGACCATGCACTCCAAAAATCCAAAGAAATTGAATTAAAAACATGGCAATGAACATGGCAGCAAAAGTTCCACCTAATGAAGTCAAAGGTGCTGAAATTAATGAATAAATTAGTCTGTGAATACTTTCGAAATTAGTTAAAGAGAAGGAAAACCGGACGAATAGCCATAAAAAAGAAAGGATAAATCCTGGTATTAATGCTACAAAGGACTTAGAAATAGTTGGTGGAACGCCATCCGGCATCTTGATCACCCAACCTTTATTTACAATCGAGACATAAATTTTAGCAGACGATAAAGAGACAATAATTGCAGTGAAAAGACCTAATCCCCCTAACCAAACAGTAGGGATATTTTGAATAGCATAGGTTTGTGCCTCTATATCAAAACCATAAGGTGTAACTATCAAGAAAGAGAGTAGAGATAAAATACCTGCTGAAACACCATCAAATTCGTAAGAACTCACAAATTTATAAGCGATTAAAAAGACCGCGTACAGTGAGATTAAGTTGGTAGCTACTTCTGCTGGGATACTAGTAATCTGCTTTAAATTTGTCGACACTAAAAAGTCTTGGTAGGCCTCAATTGGAAGAGCGTTTAATAAACTACCTATAGCTCCGATTATTGTTACGGGTAAAATTCCCATTAAGCCTTTGGTAACTGCATCAATATATCTGTTTTCATGAATAGTTGAAGCAATTTTTTGAATTTTGAACTGTACTGCCGAGTTATCCATAGTTACATCCCCTTTAATTGTTTAGATCCAAACTTCGTTCTTCTTCAAGAGCTTTGTTATCAGCAATTTTAAAAAATGGATACCATATCAAGATACTAACTGCTAAACAAAGAAGCCCTACTAAAAATAGTGTAATTCCTCCTCTAAACAGTAAAACAACTAAAGCTGGTGTGGTCCAAGGAAATGAACCCGTTGGATTAAACATACTCAAATCTATTAAGAAAGCTGCGCCCCACGCAGTTAAGCCCATAAGTAACGGTCCAACAGCCATTGGAATAAAAAAAATAGGATTCATAATAATTGGCATACCAAATATCAGCGGTTCATTTATATTGAAAATTGAAGGGATTGATACTAATTTAAACATTTCCTGATAACGCTGGGATTTTGCTTTCACCATTGAAATCACTAGACCTAAAGTAGCACCTTGTCCGCCAAAACCTGATCCGCATGCAAGTCCCACTATACCAAACATAAGATAAGGAATTTCTTGCCCTGAAGTATAAGCTACAATGTTTGCCATTGAATTTGCAATTACGATTGGCGTTATTACGCTATATACAACTTGTGGATGGATTCCAAAATACCAAAAAAAGTTTGCGAGAGTTAATATCAAAATAAGTGATAATGGCGAGCCTACAATATCTTGTAGCGGAATTTGAATGAACCCTGTGATAAAAGCGAAAATATTTCCATAATCAGATAGAAATGGTGTGAACTTGAAAATTAATCGAGTAAAGAAAGCAAGAATCAGAATAACTCCTGCGATAAATGTAGGACTCAATGATTCAGAAACATTGCTGGGAACACTTTCCGGCAATTTAATAACAAACTGTTTATTGTTGAAATAAACATAGATACGTGCAACTATATAGCCAATGAAAATCGCTACAAGAATGCCTGAAGCGCCAATATATTCTGTTGAAAATGCACTTAAATCGGTTGCTGAATTCACTGTAATAGTTGCCGGGAACTCAACGATAGTATCAGTTACATCATACAACACATATTGTTGTGGAATTAAGATCAAATAACTTGCTAAAGATAATAACCCGGCAATTAATGCATTATATTCTTTGGCGTTAATCTTAATAAAGCTGTAACAGAAGGTGAATGACAAAAATAAACCCAATGTATTAATCGTAGCATTTTGAACGGCCAAAAAGTCACTATAGGCACCCACGTTTTGAAGCCAAGTTTGCCAAGCTGGAATTGGAAAAAAACCAGTAATCATTAAAATTGAGGCTCCTAAAGTAATTGGTGTCATTCGCAAAAAAGCATCAGTTAATGCCTTGAAAAAAGGACTTTTATTCATATATAAAGCGATCGGACCAAAAAATTTATCAATAAATTTTTCCATATTTTTCATCATTTTTCTCTCCTTCTATTAACTTTGAAACTGCGCCAAGCATTCCGGCATCATTGCCTAAGGCACAAGGTTTAATTTTCGGGGATCCTAGCGCGGATATCTCACTATATCGCTGAGTTAAGCTAACAAAAGCTTGATTGATTCCGGTCATTATTTCCGTATTCTCACTTATCCCCCCACCTACTAAAATTATCTCAGGATCAATTGATACGCTAATGTTCAACAATAATACCGCTACATTTTGATAAAACTCTTTAACGCTGTCTTGAGCTTCTTGATTTCCATTCTTTTCCAGAAAAAGAATATGAGAGACATCTTTTTCCCATTCATCAAAGGATTTATTTCCAATTTTTTTATTATAAATACGACAGAGAGCAGCAATAGAACCGCAGTAGAAGCTGGCAGATTCGTATCCCACTGGCTCTGTATTACCTAATCCCATAAGCATCATGCCAAATTCTCCTGCAGCACCAGTTCTTCCTTGATAAACTTGTCCGTTAATTACAATGGAACCACCCACACCGGTTCCTAAAGGGAGACACACAAAATTCAGATGATTTTTCCCAGCACCCAGCCATTTTTCTCCAAAACTAATCGCTTTGGCGTCGTTCACTAAGAGAATAGTCAGTTCTGTTTTTTCCGTCAGAATGCGCCGAACGTCGTATTGAAACAGCTTTTCAATAGCACCAGAAGTGAGCAATTGATTCTCTTTATTAATAACCCCAGGTAAACTGATACCGACACCTGACAACGTTCTCCCTTTCTTTTCTGAAAGAATAATTTGTGCCAAGTCATTTAGTACTGCTTCTGGATTCATTCGTTGAGTAGAGGATTTTCCTTTAGAAATAATGTTTCCTTTTTCATCGATTACTCCGTATTTAATGAATGAACCACCTACATCAATTCCTAAATAATACTTCATTTATTCACCTACATTTTGTAATCCATTTTTCTGGATAACATTTTTATACCAGAAGAAACTATCTTTTTTATAGCGTTTCAAATCTTTTAAATCGAAATCGTCGCGGTTGACATAGACAAATCCATAACGTTTACGAAACCCTTCATGTGTACTGATTAGATCAATCGCACTCCAAGGACAATAGCCTAAAAATTCAACACCATCTTCAATAGCTAATGACATTTGCTCAATATGAGCTTTTAAATAGTTAATCCGATAATCATCATGTATTTTTCCTTCCACAGTTAAAATGTCTTCTTGACCAAGACCATTTTCAGTAATCATAACCGGTAAATTGTACCGATTATAAATTTGATTGGCTGTCACTCGTAATCCTACTGGATCAATTGCCCACTTAGAAAATACGGTATTTTGCAAATGCTGATTGTTTTCCATTTTGAAAAAACCAGGAATTGAGAAAGCCGATTGCTGGTTTTTACCACGGTCTGTCTTTCCTTCACTTGTTTCTGGTGCAGACACGGTCATGGAGTTGTAGTAATTAAAAGCGATAAAGTCAGCTGTATTTTCTTTCATAACTTGACGATCTTCATCAGTAATTATCGGGACGGCATCTAATGATTTCAAAATACGCATGGCCATATGATTATAGACCCCATAAACTGCTGCGTCTAAAAATAACCAGTTTCGTAAGGCACTCATGTATTCAGCAGCCAACATATCTTCAGGATTTTCTGATTTTGGATATACACAGGCGATATTTGGTGCCGGACCAATTTTTCCAGAGAAATTTCCAGAATGATAGATTTTCATTACTTTAGCTTGTGCTACAAGCATATGATGGTTTTTTTGAAATACGCTTTTCCAACTTGATTTGTCTCCATCTAAAACTTTACCAGCAAAGACCAGCATATTCTGTTCATTGATTGTTTGCCAATACTTAATTCGATCACCAAAATGATCAAATAATACTTGGCAATACTGAACAAAGGCATCAATGGTTTTACGATTTTCCCAACCACCATTCTCATGTAATGAAGCAGGTAAATCAAAATGGAATACAGTGGGAATTGGTTCAATATCGTTTTCAATTAATTCATTGATTAATTCGTTGTAAAAATCAATGCCCTGTTTATTTAATTTTCCATGGGGCATGATCCGTGTCCACGCAATAGAAAAGCGATACGCTTTTAACCCTAATTCCTTAAAAAGTCGTACATCTTCTTTAAATTGATTGTAATGATCCGAAGCAACTTTGAAATCCGTTGTGTTTGGAAATGGAGGACGAATATCTTGTACGGAAGCCTCCTTCCCATCCATATTCCAGCCGCCTTCTACTTGATAGGCACTGGTAGATGCCCCCCACAAAAAGTTCTCTGGGAATTTATTCATGTTTCTCGCTCCTTTTTTATTAAGATAATCACATATTACTTGAGAAAGCGGTTTATATATATTAAAATTTTAAGAAATATGATGATTTTTTTATGTCTATTTGAGGTGATAACTATTTTTGATAAAATTAATATGCTCAAAGAATTTTTAGACTTTCCTTTTGCATTATTGAAAGATAACTTGCTTTTTTACCAATCACAAATAAACAATAATGAAATTTTGAAACATATTCCAAAAGAAACCTATTTTGAAGAAAAGCAAAATATTTTGACGAAAATATGTTTTCAAAACTTTTTTTTGATATACTTAAAATTTAAATTATATGAAAATAGCTACGTATTGATAGTAATGGTTGAGAGGCAGAAAATAAAAGAATGGCAAAATAAAGATTGGGCCTATTTTTATAGTAAAGTTCAAAGTGGAAAAGAAATTATTTGTAGCACACAAACTATTCCCAAGGTAAATACATATAAAAGTTGTTTAGGTTGTCCCGAAAATGTAATAAAGCCAAGCGAGCAGATAGTTGAAGAAGTGCCTTTGGATTTTTCTGACCAGTATCAATTTGAAAAAATTTTTCTCCAATCATTACGCAATGGCGATAGTATCATCCTAAATAAAATGGTAAAGCAATTCTCACAAATGAGGCTATCGAAACTTTCAGAATGTCCTATTCAAGAAAAAAAGTTTAGAATAATTGCCTTAATAACTCTAATAACACGAGCTGCAATAAACTATGGGGGAAATCCTACAGAGGCCTACAGATTATCAGATAAACATATACGTAAAGTAGATCAGATAGTATCTAAGGAAGAATTTAATCTTATGGTTAGCCAATTACTTGTGGAATTTTCTGTCTTAATTCGAAGTACGTTCGTTCAAATATCGACAGGAATTATAAGGGAAGCATTACTTTATATATATAGAAACGTATACAATGATTTATCGAATGAGTCTATTTCTAATGCCTTAAAAGTACATCCTGCGTATCTTTCATCTACATTTAAAAAAAAAACGGGCACATCTTTAAGAAAATTCATTACAAAGGTAAAGATAGACGAGGCAAAACATCTGTTAGTCAATACAGATACTTCATTTAAAGATATTTCTATTTTGCTTAATTTTGGAAATCAAAGCTATTTTTGTAAAAAATTCAAAGATGAAACTGGCTTTACTCCAAAAAAATTTAGACTTTTATTTTAATTTCTAAAATTACCTCATTGAAATTATTATTTAGAAGTAAATGCATTTAAAATTATAGATAAAAATAGTTAGATATGAATATTAACTGTTTTTTACTTGACAGGGAGTCACGTCTTTTAGTGTACAATGTATAAAAAAAGATTGAATCCTTGAATTCGAACATTGAGCAACATTGGCGAGATGTATTAAATGAGATCAACGCCCATCAATTGAATGGAAACCGATACTTGATATTGATTTCGGTTTGATTTTGCAAGAACTACAAAGAATACGAACACCGGGTGATGCACAGCTTTTATTGGTAGGAGCTGGACTTTTATAGTGATGAAATCAATTGCATAAAAACGACACGTTAAATTCCAATGCATGATATTTTTGGAAAGCGGTTGCACATATATTCGATGAAAGATGCGATCGGAGATGGGAATGTTTTAGGTTTCGATATAACATACTTTAAACCGCACTGGATAATCGATAATCTTATCAGTTATTTTTCTGAGAAAGACTATGAAATAGAGATTTATCAGAGTGCTGTCTATCGACAAGAGGTAGTACAGTATATTATTGTTAATTGGAAGAAGACATCTAGTGGCGCTTTGATTGCTGGAACTCGCTAAGAAAATGCCTTTCAAGCGATGCTTGCTGTATCTGGAAAACAAGCAGTTATTCACTATTACAATATCTTTAAAGAGAAAGCACCTCATCTCAATGTAGCAATGACTTTCTCACGAGATGAATCAAATGAATATGGGACTAAAGAGCAAAATGAGGCATTAAAAAAAGCTATTATAAAATATACTGAGCGGTATAACGTCCCGAGTATCCTAGATGCTAGAGACCCTGTTCGTGCTTATATGCTAGATATTACTAAGCAACTTGCGCGTAAGAAACCGTATAATCAAGGAAAATATGAACATAGATTAGATTTAGTAATCGTATCTGATCAGTTATTAACTGGTTTTGATTCTAAGATCATAAATATGATCTATGTGAATAAGATGCTTAAAGAAGAAATGCTTATTCAAGCAACGTCTCGAACCAATCGCACATACGATCGCAATAGCAAAACCCGTGGAAAAGTCCGTTTTTATCGTCAAGGTGATGAAATGCAAAATTTTGTTGAAAATGCATTACGGATCTATACGAAGGGTGGTAATGATACTCTTCAGGAGGCAGAAGTAGATACAGATGATCAACAAACGAAAGATTTAGAAAATGACGATATTTTGGCTAAACCTTAAACCCATCAAATAATCAAATATGAAGAAAAATCTTGGCTATGCAATCCGTCCAAATATTTTTTTTCAGATTGGAAAAAAACTATTGATGAAGATCGATTTAATATCGGTTTGATAGTGCTGATTTAGGTGCGAATGCTCAAGCACGTGCAAGTGTGATGATTTCTATGATTGAATTACTATCAGCTCCTGAATTTGATTTGTCTGGTGACAACGATGCTATTTCAGATATTTATGAATATTTAGTAGCCCAATTTTCTACAGTGTTAGTATCTGATATGGGACAATATTATACTCCCAAAGAAATCTCAGATATACTGGTTCAAATTTTAACTCATGGTCGAGAAGAAGATAATTTTTCTATTTATGATCCAGCTGTTGGCTTGGGTTCATTATTACTGACAACAGCAAGTTATATGAAAAACTCTCATAAACGTGGGATGATTAAATACTTTGGTCAAGAAAAAGATGCAACACCATATCGTTTAGTTAGAATGAACTTAATAATGCATGGTATTGAGTATAACGATATTAGCATCAATCATGCAGATACGTTAGAAAGTGACTGGCCAGATGGTATTATCGATGGAAAAGATAATCCACGGATGTTTGATGCAGTAATGGCAAATCCACCTTATTCTGCTCACTGGAATAATAAAGATCGTAAAGATGGTCCCCGTTGGCATGAGTATGGGGTTGCTCCTAAAAAACCAAGCTGATTACGCATTATTATTACATTGTCTGTATCACTTAGAAGCAATGGTCGGAGGTCAATTATATTACCTCATGGTGTTTTAATTAGAGGATCTGCAGAAGGGCATATCCGTAAAGCTTTAATTGATCGTAATCAGATTGAAGCTACTATTGGATTTCAGGATAAGTTATTTTTAAACACTTCCATTTCAGTTTGTGTTTTAGTGCTGAGGAAGAATCGTATGGAGTCAGATGTATTATTTGTGGACGCAAGTAAGGGATTTGAAAAGCTTAAAAATCAGAAACAATTAACAAAAGATGATGTTACAAAAATGGTTGATACGGTGGTTAATCGTAAAGAAGAAGATAAGTATTCACATTTAGTAACACTAGAAGAAATAAAAGAGAATGATTATAAATTTAACATTCCTCGTTACGTTGATAGGTTTGAAGAAGAGGAACCTATTGATATTGTTGAAGTGAGTCAGGAAATTATTAAGTTAAATGCCGAAATTGAACAAGCAGAGTCAATACTTTTAGCTATACTTAATGAATTAGCGATCACTCCGGAAACAAAAGATTTAATAGAGGCAGCTAAAGGGGTTTTTGAATATTGGAAGAAAAAAAAGTTCCTAAGCTACGGTTTAAAGGGTTGTTCAAGGATGGGAACAGTTTATATGAAGTGTTCTATTATCTTTGTTTTTTTATAATTATATTTTTTAAAAATTTTCATTTAGAACTCTTTAATTTTACTAATATAGTCACGTATTTTATGTGTTTGATTAGAAATAAAACTTGCTCATTTGTTAAGAAATGGATAAGAAATAATTATTTTAGTAAAATAAGGTCAAATTATTAAGGTGGAAATTTAAGTTCATAGAAAGGATAATCTACATTAGAAAACAATTAC